>PFMC01000035.1 GCA_002785295.1 Candidatus Komeilibacteria bacterium CG_4_10_14_0_8_um_filter_37_78 | reverse complement strand
GGAAAAAATTTTAACGGCGACGTAATTTAATTTTATTAAAGTATGACATTTCTAAATTGCCCATACTATGACATTTCTAAATTGCTTTGACACATTGCTAAAAGCCAGACCAATTCAGCGTAGCTAGAGGCCCAACCACGTCAAATGACGTGGTTGGGCCTCTTTTTTGATCACCTAACAAAAACCCCATACCACATGGTACGAGATTATTTTTTTCAAAACCGTAGCGAACGGCTATTGATTGACCTGCTGGCCATCTGGTCAAGTTGATCCGCAAGTTCGATCAAAGCTTCATCTAATTTAGCAAGACGCACTTCAACTGACAACGTAGCTAATTCTGCCAGCTGAATATTAATCTCTACTTGCCTAGCATCCATTTTCTCTTGCTCTTTTTTTGCCACACATTCTGGACAAATATTTGGCGGCGGATTACCACTACTGGTAATACCATAAAATAGTTTACGACATTTAAAACACATACATCGTGACACAACTGCCATTTATTCTCCTTCTCTTTATTGTTAAACAGCTATTCTTCTAATAAAGGTTTATCAGCATTTTCCAATTCAATTTCAGAATCTGTTCCTGTCACCTTTAAAACATCTTTATTTACTTTCAAAAATTCTTTGGTACTAGCATTATAAGCGTTGACTGTCGTACCCAAATGACTACCCAATTTCTTATGATAATCCTGATAAGCTAATAAGTGCTTTTGTAGCTTTTCTACATTCTGTTGAATCCCCTTAGCTGATTCTTCGATCTGTAAAGCCCTGAGACCCTGCAAAACTGTCTGTAGATAGGCGGCAAAGGTAGTTGGTGAGACAATGATCACTTTTCTTTCATTAAAGGCATAGTCGATCAAACTACGCGTATTGACTTTAACTGCACCCACTTCATTGATCAATAAATCATAATATATCCCCTCGGCCGGGATAAACATGAAAGCAAACTCGAGAGTGCCCTCTGAAGGACGAATATACTTTGCTGTCTCATCAATTCTTTTCTTCAAGTCATTTTTAAATTCTTTTTCCAATTCCATCTTTTTAGTATCATCTGTTTCATCCAAAATTCTCTGATAATTACTCAAGGAAAACTTGGCATCAACTGGTAAAACCTTATCTTTGATCTTAATCACTGCATCCACGGCCTCACCGCTTTTAAAATGATACTGCATTTGGTAAGACTGCGGTGGTAAAATATTGCTCAGGATCATTTCCAAATTTGATTCACCAAGTGCACCACGCGTTTTGGAATTGGTCAATACTTTTTCTAAACTATGTAATTGCTCGGTAAAGCCAATCACTTGCTTATTGGTAGCATCCAGCTGCATCAATTTTTCGGTTACATTCTGAACGATCTTATTGGCTTCACCAAACTGCACTTGCATTACCTTGGTTGATTCACCCAGTTTGAAATCCATCGTTCTAGTGATTTCATTGAGCTGATTCTGCAACATCATCAAAGACTTATCCTGACTAAGATTTGTCTTACCTTTTAGTAAACGCCAATAAATCAAACCAAAACCAGCGACCAAGACTACCATAATAATAAAAAATTCTAACCACATAAATTATATCTTAAATGTAATATGTAAAATGTAATAGGTGATATGTAAAAGGTAATATGTAATAAGTTAAATGTTGAATACTTTTTTACAATTGATAGCGTTTTCTTTTACCACCTCATCGTAGCTTATTCCTTTTAATTCTGCAACCTGACGAGCAATAAACTCTACATAGACTGGTTCATTTCTTTTACCACGATGGGGCTCTGGTGTCAAGTATGGACTATCAGTATTGATGATCATTTTATCAAGTGGTAGCTGACGAACCAATTCTTGCAGCGCTTCTGCCTTCCTAGTAAAAGTGATAATACCAGTAATACCAATATAAAATCCTTGTTGAATATAACTATCAGCCTCTTCTTTGGTGCCATCAAAACAATGAATCAAACCCTGATGACAATCATTGTCCACCAAAGCTTGAATAATGTCTATATTGGCTGTCTTTTGAGTCTCACCATTACGTCCATGCAGCATCAGGGGTAAGCTATTATCCTTAGCAAGCTGAATATGTTTTAAAAACACCTCTTCTTGTTTAGCCTTGATTTCAATAAATGATTTGTCTTTTTCTTTTAAATAAAAATAATCATAGCCACACTCCCCGATACCAACAATATTTTTATTAGTACCAATGATCTTCTGATAATCTTCAACTTTAAACTCTTCATCATAAACATGAATTGGGTGCAAGCCAATGGTGGCAAACAAACCTTCATATTTTTGTGCCAAAGAAACCGCCAGCTTACTAGTTGCCAGCTGTGAACCAACATTGATAACTTTGACCTGCTGATCTTGGCATTTCTTGATCACTTCTTCTCGATCCTCGTCAAAAGCTTCAAAGTCTAAGTGTGCATGTGCATCAATTAACATGGTTGGGTAGTTAGGTGCTTAGGTATTTAGGTAATTAGGTGCTTAGACGGTTGGGTAATGATTTTCTGATTAGCTACCATCCTGCCGTCCTAAAATATTAAAACACAAATTCCCGTAACGCCTCCACAGAATCTGGAATTAAGAAACTCATAATCTGAGAGATGTTCAAGAAAATATAAGCAAATTTTGAACCAGCAATAAAATTGTCCATAATACTAGAAAATGGGAATAAATAAATTAAATAAAGCACCATCGAAATAATCAAAACACCTTCGAAAAAACCAAAAATTCCACCAGCTAAACGATTGATAGCTTTCATACCTGGGATGATGGCAACAGCATCAAATGCTTTATTAACTAAATAAAAAACTAAACCAACAAGTTGGGACGTAATACCAAATAAGACAATAAAAGAGATGAAGTTTTGTATAGTTGTTGAGCTAAATGAAATATCCGTAAAATAATAAGCAAATTGCAAATAATAATGACCAGCTACAAAAGCACCAACAAATAAGCCAATAATGCGTCCCACTACAAAAATCAGACCTGATTTAAAACCAAGGATGACAAAGCCAGCTAAAATAATAATTAAAATAATATCTATTGCTATCATATGTTTTTTTGTTACAAATCACAGATCTATTACAAATTTACTAATTTACTAATAGTTATTGGTAATATTTGTATAGATTCGTATATTAGAATTTATAATCTTGGAAACAAAGGAGGTGCTTTCACAATCTGATCCGCTTCTAAAGTATCAATGACCTGCAGGGCGATATTGGGCATGAATGGCAAAAGTGCTTGTGAGACCATCCACAACTCATTAGCAGCATTGGACAATATTGTAATCAGTTCTGATGTATTAGTCACTTTCCACGGCACTGTCTTGGTAATGTAACCATCAAGCTCTTGTAATTTACTTTGAATCTTATTAAGTACCAAGTCAAAACGATAGCTATTATATTCCTCGGCTAAAGAATTTAGCCAGACCATATCCTTGTTCAGTTTGATCTGTAGCTTATTTTTTTCAATCAAATTTGTCACCCGCGCTACAGCATTGCCATAGCCATTAGCCAAATCAGCATTATAGCGCTCTACAAAAACATCTTCCCGGATATCTGATTCTTGACCAAAAGGAAACTGCGATAGCAAAAGATAACGCGCTGCATCGGCACCGAACTGATCAACCAAAGATTGCGGTTTGATCACATTGCCCAGACTCTTGCTCATCTTCTCACCATTGATTGTAAAAAAACCATGAATAAACATTGTCTTTGGTAAGGGTAAATCTAGAGCCATTAAAATCGCGGGCCAATAAATAGTGTGGAATTTCAAAATATCTTGCGCCATCAAATGCAAATCTGCTGGCCACCACTCTTCAAACTTATCTTGCCGCACCGGATAACCAATAGCTGTAATATAATTGGACAAAGCATCAATCCAAACATAGCTAACTTGATCTCGATCAAAAGGTAATTCAATTCCCCAACTTACTTGGGACTTTTGACGAGAGACTGAAAAATCTTTCATCACTCCTTCACGTATCAAACCCAATACTTCATTTTGTCGACTGGGTGGTAAAATCTCTATTTTATCTTGACGTACCAACTCTTCAATCTTTGGTAAGAACTGTTCAAGCTTGAAAAACCAATTCTTTTCTTTAATTATCTCTGGCGTCCGCTTGTGATCAGGACATTGACCATTGATCAAATCTCTTGTATTCAAAAACTTTTCACAACCAACACAGTACATCCCTTCATATTCTCGTTCTTCTAAAAATCCTCGGTCATACAAAGTCTGAAAGATAGTAACCACGGCATCTTCATGCCTCTGATCAGTAGTCCGAATGAACTGATCGTGTGAAATATTCAATATTTGCCAAACTTCTTGAAACTTAGCAGCATTTTGATCACAAAAATCTTGTGGTGCCATATTCTTTTTTGCTGCTGACTCAGCAATCTTGGCGCCGTGCTCATCTGTGCCAGTCAAATAAAAAACTTGATCACCAATTTGCCTGTGATAACGCGCCAAGACATCGCCCACAATAGTCGTATAAGCATGACCAATGTGTGGTTCGTCATTAACATAATATATTGGAGTTGTGATGTAAAATTTCATAATAAATTATAAGTTCTAATTAACAAATTCCAATGTTCAAAACTGAATAGGTATTGGGTATAGGTATAGAAAGGAGTTATGGTTTAGTAGTAAGGTCTAGTATCAAAAGACTAAACCCAATAACCATTTGCGCAAAAAATATATTGTTAAACTGTTAAATGGTTAAATTGCTATCGTGCTTTTTCCTCCTGAACAATCTAACAATTTAGTCATTTAATTATTTACTCCCTTCGATTACTAAGACAAATTCTCCCTTGATCTTATCCTCGTTAAGTTTTGTTGTAATCTGATCAACTGTACCACGATAAATACTCTCAAACTGTTTTGTCAATTCCCTACCCAAAACAATTGCCCGCTCTTCAATACCAGCTTCTTTGAGTTCTCTTAATAACTTTTCAATCCGATGAACTGATTCATACAAAACAATAGTTTGCTTGCTATCAATGATTCTGTACAATTTTGTCTGTCTCCCCTTCTTGTGTGGCAAAAAACCAAAGAAAACAAACTCGTCAGTTGGCAGACCACTAATACTGAGTAGTGTGGTCATGGCACTGACACCAGGTATTGGTAGTACTACCAAATCATGGTCTATCACTTCCGCAACCAATTTATTGCCTGGATCAGAAATACCAGGTGTACCCGCATCTGTCACCAAAGCAATATCCTTTCCGTCTTTTAATAGAGCGATGATTTTATCAACCTGACTTATTTTACTATGCTGAAAATAAGATAATAATGGTTTATTGATTTGATAGTGGTTAAGAAGATTGATCGTCACTCTTTTATCTTCACAAGCAATAAAATCTACTGTCTTCAATGTTTCCAAAGCACGTAAGGTGATATCTTGCAAATTCCCAATTGGTGTCCCAACTATGTATAACTTACCCATTATTGTGAAATCTCTTTATCACCCACTCTTTTTTCAACAAAATCATCCATAAAGACTGAAATGGCTGTGGCTACTGGCACTGCTAAGACCATTCCCATTACACCCCCCAGCTTGCCACCAACCAGCAAAACAATGATCACTACGAGTGGATTAATACCAACTGATTTACTCATCACCTTGGGGACAATAATATGATTTTCTAATTGTTGAATAATAATATAGAGAATCAAAACTAAAAGCCCTTTTAGTGGCGACTGCATAAATGCCAAGAAAACAGCTGGCACCGCAGCGATGATTGGTCCCATATAAGGAATAACCTCAAAAATACCAGCTATCAATGCCAATAACAATGCATATTCTACTCCCAAAATAGTCAAACCGACAAAGGTAAGTATAAAAATTATAACCGACAAAATTAGCTGCCCCCGAAGCCAATACCCCAACTTACGTTGTATTCGTGACACCAATTGCATCAAATATGGCTGATACTGCGCTGGGGTGACTGACATGATAAATCTTTTCAAACCTTCTTCCTCAACAGTAAAATAAAATGTAATCACCAAAACTAAGAAGAAGGAGAAAATACCACCAAAAATTCCCATCAATGTATCAAATACTCCAGAAGCTGCTCGGCTAAGATTACCTGTCATAGTATTTAAACTATTTTGTAATTGCTCTGCTACTTCCATATCATTACGATTGGTAGTAAAATAGTTGAAACCTTCAACTACTCGCTCATAATAAGCCGGGAAATCACTAGCGATCAACTTTACTTCAGCAGTGATCGGTGGGATGATCATAACAATGACCGCACTGATGATTGATAATAATAGAAAATAAATCACAATAATACCAACCCCGCGTGGAATTTTAAATTTACGAAGCCAATCCACAAAAGGATCTAATGCTGATGCTAAAATCAAAGCAATAAAAATCAGAGCTATCGCCTCACGCACCATATACAAGAAAGCAATTACTATAAAAAATAGTAAAATCTTGATAAATGTTTGTGATGATATATTCACTGTATAATTTTTTTCTGTCATAACTTTATTTGATTAATCATTTTATTAAAATATATTAAATCTTTATAAGGACCAATAATTGCTAAATTTAATTTATCTTGTTGAAAAATATCTTTGGCTAGTTGCTGCACCTGACTGGTGGTCACTTGATTGATCTCTTTTTTGACTGTGGCCAAATCTTTGATAATACCAACATCGATATATTGCTTGATCAACCAACTAATGTAGTCAAAAGATTCTTCGATATTGAGAGCTAACTTACCAACTAGAAAGTCTTTAGCTTTTTTTAATTCTTCATTTGATACTGGTTCTTTTTTAATTTTATTTAATTCTCGGATGATCAATCGATAAGCTAGAGTCACATTCTGTTTAGCTAAGCCACCATTGATATAAAAACAACTAATATCTTGATGCTCATCAATACCAGCGCGAATACTATAGGCTAAGCCCTGTCTTTCACGAACATTGATAAACAAACGCGAGCTCATATTACCACCCAAAATGGTCGCTAATATCACCTGCGCCAAATAATCTCCAGAGCTACGACCAATAGCCGTAAAACCCAGAGACATCTGCACTTGATCTGTTTTTTGATAATGCACCTTGATTCTAGCCGCTTTTTGCTGATCTACAAAATCAAGACGATCATGCTTTGCTGGCTTACCAAATCTTTTTTTAAAATACCTATCTAATAACTGAGCTGCCTTTGGTTTGCTAATATTGCCAGCCAAACCAATGATCATTCGTTTTGGCTCATAAAAACTGTCCCGATACTTGATGATCTCTGCTCGTGGAATATTATTGATAATTTTGGCCGTACCACCTATATCTCTACCCAATTGATGTCCTTGATAGACAGTCTCTTCCAGTAAATCTCCAATATAAAATAATGGATTGTCTTTATACATCTTTATTTCCTCAACAATCACTCCTCTTTCGCGATCTATTTCAGATTTCTTGAATAATGAATTGAAAAGCATATCAGATAAAATATCAAAAGCCACTTCTGCTTTTTCTTTTACTACTTTAATATAATAGCCAGTATAATCTTTACCCGTGAAAGCATTGAAACTAGCACCAATTTTATCAAGTTCTTGACTGATAATTTGTGTATTTGGCCTTTTCTTTGTTCCTTTGAAAAATAAATGCTCAATAAAGTGTGAGACACCATTAACAGCTCTGTCTTCATCGCGTGAACCAACATTAAACATCACCAGCAATGTCACTGCCTCAGTTTCTTTTCTTGGTGCAAAAATTACTTTTGCTTTATTCTTAAGTTCAAATATCTGATACATTAATCTATAAATTTAAAACTAACTAATACACGATTGTACAATCCCTGCATTTCCATCCATTTATCCGTATTATAATAATCATTATCGATCGCAAAAGTAATGGTTATTACTTTATCTTGATAAGCAGTAAAGATAATATCACTATGTTCAATATAGTTACCGTGATCAATCACGTAGGCCCTTCTATATGCATCTTGCCCATCGATCATCACTTTTTCTAAATCATCAACAGTCAATCTTGAATTTGTACTAAAAATATAATCTAATAATCCAAGTTGATCATCATTGTTCCAAGTGCTAATATTGATCCAATTCTCAACATTCTCCGCATCTCTAAAAAAATATCTATTTTCAGCATCAATAATATTATTGTACTCTTGTGAATAGTTCCACTGATCTGGGTAATCCATCTGAAAAACCATATTGAGAATTATAATAAGTTGAAAATTGATTACTAATGTTTAGATAGACTGAAAATAAAATAATAACAACGACAACTATTACCAAAACTAAAGATACTTTAACATTTTTCATATGCTGCGAATTTACTGACTAAATATTCTACTAATTTTTCAATAGCCACTCTTTCCTGTTCCATGGTATCCCGATCTCTGACTGTCACTTTTTTATCTTCCAAGCTATCAAAATCTATAGTCACACAAAAAGGTGTACCAATTTCATCTTGTCTTCTATACCTCTTACCAATAGATGCTGTCTGATCATACATCGTGACAAATTTACTTCTGACCGCATCATAGACTTCATGAGCTAGTGGTGTTAATGTTTCTTTCTTGGATAAAGGTAAAATAGCGACTTTAATTGGTGCTAAAGCATAGGGAAACTTCATGACAACTTCTGAATCCTTGATTGATTCTGTGGTTGTACTACGACCCCCAGCCACTTCAGTGTAAGCTTCAATCATACAAGCCAAGACACTACGATCAACTCCCAATGATGGTTCGACCACATGTGGGATGTATTTTTCCTTGGTTACGGGATCAGTGTACTCCATTTTCAGACCAGAAGCTTTCTGATGTTGGGTCAAATCATAATCAGTCCGATAAGCTAAGCCATAAAGCTCTTTTTGACCAAATGGATATTTGTATTCAAAATCAACTGTCCGTTTGGAATAGAAGGCTCTATCTTTCTCATCGATCTCAGCCAAAACTAGATTTTCATCTTTGATGCCCAGACATTTACACCAAGTCTTCATCGTTTCTAGCCAATCTTCAAAATGCTTTTTCCAATCATCAGGATGAACAAAATATTCTACTTCTAATTGTTCAAATTCACGTGTACGAAAAATGAAGTTCTCAGTAGTAATCTCATTACGAAAAGATTTACCAATCTGACCAATACCGAACGGTACACGCATCCGCATACTATCAACAACATTGGTAAAATTGACAAAAATACCACCAGCTGTTTCTGGACGAAGATACACTTCAGAAGCATCGTCTTCTACTGGTCCCATAAAGGTCTTGAACATCATATTAAATGACCTAGACTCTGTTAACTCACCGTCACATTCTGGACATTTCACTTCCTTCCAATCAATTGGCTTTTCTTTATCATGCTGCGGACTTAATGGCACAGCTTCCAATAAATGGTCAGCTCGAAATCTTCTTTTACATTTTTTGCAATCAACTAGCGGATCAGTAAAATTCTTAATGTGACCAGAAGCTTCCCACACCTTAGGACTCATAATAATAGCGGCATCAAGCCCAACCATATCCTGACGATCGGTAACAAACATTTTCCACCAAGCTTTTTTAATATTATTCTTTAACTCCACACCCAGTGGACCATAATCATAAGCAGCGCTCAAGCCACCATATATTTCTGAAGATTGAAAAATAAATCCCCGCCTTTTGGCCAGAGATACTAGCTTCTCCATAATATCTTCCCTGTTTTCTATACTTTTATCTGACATTTTGATACAATAAAATTAATAAATTAAGCTAATTTACCCTCAAATTATACTGGATTTTGGGGTTAATGGCAAATAAACTTGGCTCTATAATAATTAGTGTGGTGGAAAACCTAAAAGCAGTGGTAAGATTAGCCTAAAATGAGAGTTTCTCAACTCATAGCTAAAAATTAACACTG
>PFMC01000013.1 GCA_002785295.1 Candidatus Komeilibacteria bacterium CG_4_10_14_0_8_um_filter_37_78 | reverse complement strand
TCCATATTATTCCGTTTTTGGTGGGCTTTTTATTATTGTATTTGATTTTTTTGTTTTGAAAAATGGAAGAGGGGCTGGGGGTGAATTCCATTTTTTAAAACTCCTTATTTGCATTCAACATAATGTAAATACTCAACCACTGAATTTGCTGTATGGTTTCTATTTTCTGTTTTATCTGCCTTAAATCTACTATATTCTTTTTTGAATATTCCGTATTTACCTCTTTTAGACATAATAGCTTTAACTTCTTCTTCTGTCATTAAACCTTCATTGTTATAGCTCAAAAAAATATATTTTACATTTGCTTTTTGAATAATATTTTCAAAAGATCTTAACACATCTTTTTTTTGGGAGAATTTTGACTTTTGATTTGAATAATCTCTAAGTCCAGTTTTTCCTTTTATTTTTGGATTATCATATTTAGCGATAGTTTCTAATAGATGATAATTAGGAGCATATTGTCTATGGTTATATGGTGGATCAAGATATAAAACATCTCCCTGCACTGTTTTTACTAAAGTCTCGATATCTTCATTATAAACATCATGCTCATTATCATTGAGTACAAAATTTGCTGGCTTCATTAAAAAATCTTTTTGTGCTGATCTTTTCAATTGTTTCAAAAAAGCTCCATAAACAGAAGCAGTATTTGCAACTTTATCTATATTTTCAAGAAGAGTAGCAAGCAGAAAATAGTATTCATTATCATTAATTTGCTTTTCTTTTTTCCAGTCTTCTATTTTTTCTCTTATTGTATCTACCTTTTTGCCATTTTCATCAGAAAAGTATTGTCTTTGAAATTCTTTGTCTTTTGTTCCACCTAAACAATAATTTTTATAAATAAAACCTTCTTTTAGTTCTAAACTATCTAAAAATTTACAGACAAAATCAGCTCTTTTCTCAAAGTCTATATTTTTCAAATCTTTTAAATCCTTCTCTAGTCCTAGAAATTTTAAAACTTGATGATTTTCAATATAGTTTTTATTAAGAACAAAGCTATAATATTGTAAATCATTGGCAATAACTTTGTGTCCCTTGCTTTTAAAATGTTGTCCGACAATACCGGTTCCTGCAAACAAATCTAAAAAAGTAAAATTATTTTTACCAACTATTTGATAAATTGATTCTTCTAAAAATTGTAAGAGTGATTTTTTTGATCCAATATAATTCATAATTTACCTCAATTAAAATTTAAAAAATAACTAATCTTCTGGATATAATTTTTTAAAAACTACATCTACAGCTTCTTTTGCTGATAATTCGCTAATTTTTTTACTACTACTTTTCTGTATTCAACAGGATCGTATTGATAACAACCTTTACACCCTAATTCTTCAGAATAGTTTTCGTCTCCAACATAAAAATCATATGGATTTCCTTTTATATTTTTAGCACTCCATCTTTTATTTGTTTCTTTACATCTTTTGCAAATTTGTCTTTTAATATCATTTGCTGCTTTTGCAAGAGGTTGAAAATCTGATAAGTCTTGACCTTGAGGATTAGAAATTCTATGATCATCTTTTCTTCCGTCTTTATGGTCAATTTCAATTTTTGTGTTTTCAGAATTTCCATTAACACCTAACATTACACAATTTTTTGTTTTATAAAAATCTTTAATATCTTTTCTAATATTATGATTAAAATGTTTTTTGTCGTTAAAACCAATTAAGCGAATTTTATCTATAGAATTTCCTGATGTTATGCTTCTATCAAATTCAATTTGATATTCTTTTGCTAAACTTGAACTGGCTCTACACCAACTACCACCATTCCCAAGTTGAAGCACTTTATATTCCCCAACAAATTCAGAAGATGAAACCCATCTACTTTCGCCGTTTTCGTTTGGTTTTGCAAGTTCTATAAACAAATCTTTTTTTGTCATATTAATTAACTTTAAAAATAAAAATGTATTCGTGTTTGAATATGTAATAATCACTTGTTAAAGCTCTATATCTCCAAATTCCTTCTTTATTCATTTTTGCTCTATTCCCTTCCATATTTTTAACAACTACTGATTTCAAAATCATTCCAAGTTTTTGAGCTTCGTTCATACAATAAAATCCAAGAGGAATCCATTGCCCTGATGAATATTTATCTCCAATCACTATTGCTAAATACCCATCTTTTTTCATTATACCTTTTGTATTTTGCAATACCAAACTAAAACTTTCTAAAAACTCTTTCAAAGATTTTTTATTTGATAAATCATTTTCTAAAGTACTAAATTTTAATATATCTGCATAAGGAGGGTGTAAAATAGCGAGTTGTACTTTATTTTGTTTCTTGTCTTTCAAAAAAAGATTTATTTCTTCAAAAGTTTCTTTTTTTGTACTATCTCCACAAAAGACTTTAGAATTTTTATCTGTTTTATCTAAGTTATTTTGAACTTTCTCAACTAATTCATTTTGTATTTCTACACCAATAAAATTCCTTTTTAATGTTTCACACTCATAAGCAGTTGTTCCGCTTCCTAAAAAAGGATCAAAAATTAAATCATCTTCTTTAGAGAATCTCAAAATAAGTTGATGAGGTATTTGTGGAACAAAATTCCCATGATAAAAATTACTGTGTTTTCCACTTTTATCTCTTTCATTAATTATCCAAAGACTATCAGTCCAAATGTCTGATTCTTTCCAGTTTTCTAAATCTATATCATTAAATCTTGGCATGATAATTCTTTATTAAAATAGATAAATTTATAATACTCAAATGACAGCAATTTTCAATCAATAAATCGTTTTCGAAGCGATAGCGGAGAAAACACCTTATACCCCCCTCTTAAAAATTAAAGAAAATCAAATTTCTTATTTCTTAAGCCCACCAAAAACATTTTAAAAACAAATTTTTCAAAAATATGTCGCCTAACTAATTATTATCCAAAGTATTTAACTATATATTATCAACTTCCTATCAATAATACAAATATCACAATTATTCCCTAAAATACCAATCAAGAACTTCTTTCACAATCGGCACTGCTGCATCTGTACTGTCGCCACCATTTTCCACTACTACTGCCCAGGCTATTTGTGGGTCATCAAAAGGTGCAAAACCGACAAACCAAGAGTGAGGCTGCTTATCTCCTCCCACTTGTGCTGTCCCAGTCTTACCAGCCGCTTGATACTGAGAAGTATTCAACAAACGAGCACTTCCTCTAGTGACAGCTGCTCGCATCCCCTCTCTGACAATGTCAATATTTTCTTGATCAATCAGATCGTCTCGAATAATAGTCGGTACCGATGATGAAACCATTTCCGTGCTACTATCTTTAAGTTCTTTATAAATCTGCGGCGCCCACAAGGTACCACCGTTGGCAATCGCCGCAATATAGTTTGCCATTTGCATGGGCGTCACTAATAGACTTCCCTGACCAATAGCTAGATGCATGGTATCACCAGGATACCAAACTTCATCTTGCGTATCCCACTTCCATTCCCGAGTTGGCACCAGACCTGTCACTTCACCTGGTAAATCAATGCCTGTTTTTACACCTAGTCCAAAATCGCGCATATAGTTCACCATCCGATCAAGACCTAGACCGTACTGACCATCATATTCGTCAATACCAATGCGATAAAAAAAGGTATTAACTGACTCCGCTAGTGCTTTAACCACATCTGTTGTCCCGTGACCACCAGCCTTCCAATCAGGAAAATACCAGATGTCATAATAAATACCACCAACACTATTAAATGTTGTCCAGCGAGTGATCACCCCCTCTTGCAAAGCAGCGGCAGCAATTAGTGGCTTGATTGTCGAGCCTGATGGATATTGCCCGCTAATAGCTCGATTAAACATTGGCTGATCAGGATTATTGAATAGATTCTTAAAATCTTTCTGACTTAAAGAATGATTAAAAATATTATTATCAAAGTTTGGATACGATAAAGAGGCTAAAACGCCACCACTCTGAGGGTCAATAAAGACTGCTACTGCTTTGGTCAACTTCTTTTTCTCTAAAGATTCACTCATTACTTCATTAATTTGCCTTTGTAATTGTTGATCAATGTATAAATAAAGATCATTTCCTGCACTTGCCTTTTCTTCTGCCAAAATTTTCAATTCTTTACCAAAGGCATCAACCTCAACATTTTTGATACCAGCCTGTCCTCTTAAATCATCTTCATAATACTTTTCTAAACCACTTTTCCCTAAAGAGTTAATCAATTGATAATTTTCTGTTTTTAAATTTTCATATTCTTCGGCGGTGATTTTACCAAGATAACCCAAAACATGGCTCAATGATAAGTCCGCAATATACTCTCGTACAGAATGCTCATGCACTTCAAAGCCAGTCCAATCTGCTGTTTTAATTTTCAATAAAATGGCTTGCTCATTGGTCAAGTTGTCAACAAGAGGAATTGGCACATAAGAGTAAGCGCCATATTCATTAATCGTCTGCCATAAATCATCTTCAGTATAGCCAGTGATGGTTGCAATCTCGCTAATAATCTTAGCATTATCCTGATCAGCCACCATATCTGCTGGGATGATGTGTAGCGAGAAACTAGGGATATTTCTCACTAACTGTTCACCATTGGTATCATAGATGATACCGCGTGCTGGCTCGACTCGCACTAAACGAATTCTATTACCCTCGGCCAAATAACGATAATAATCTCCCTGCACAAACTGCAAGTAAAATATTCTGAGTCCTAAAACAATAAAAATAATTGATAATAAACCGAGAGCAATTCGTATTTTATTAGCAGCCATGATTGGTCCAAAATTCAACGGACTATAAGTCTCAAGATGGACATAGCCATCACGATCAGTAGTATTTTGATGCCAATCCAATCCTCTGTCTCTGATCTTACCACCAGACATTTTGACGATAAAAGGATCATTTTTGTGCTGGTGCATAGCGAAAAAATTTATTGATTAAACGTAAAATCCCAAAACAAACAATGATTGTAATAATATTAACCATTAAAAAAATACCAAAAACAGACCATGATAAAGTTGGGTATTGAAAATACTGAAAAGTATTGACGAATAATAATTGCCAAAGATACAAACCCAAATAATAAAATGAAAATGAAATCAAACCAGCAAAAAATAAACTGATCAAATTTCTATTAACTAACCACCTTCTAAACAATATGTTGAGAATCAAAATGATCATCGATAAAAAGATCATTTCCTCTCCAAAATTATGACCATGAAGATCCAAAATAAAGCCACCAACTAGAGCCAACCACCAAGCCATCGTTTGGCTGATATAGAAATACGCGATGATCACAAAGCAGGCTACTAAATGAATCGCCGTACCAATGCTGCCCCAAGCGCCAAAAAGTGATAATTGCAGAATTGGTAAAAGCAATAGAAAAAGAAAGAAGAATAGATAATGATGGATTTTATACTTCATTATTGAGGTAAAATAACTGTTAATATTTTAAGACTGCCATAATCAATTGCTGGTATTACTTCTGCTTTTTGGTATAAATCATTATTATTTTCTAAAACTGCTGTCACCTCACCGATCAAGTATTTATTAGGTATCATATCTTCCAGTCCCGAAGAAAAAACTAATAAGCCTGGTGACAATTCTTCACCCAAAGGTACTAAATCAAGGATCAAACCTAAACCTAGATTACCCTGTACAATACCCTGACTATTTTTAAAATTATTAACGGCCACCGCCACTGAAGAACGGGCATGGGTCAGTAAAGAAACATAAGCGCGGTCTGCCATCACTTCACTGATCTTACCAACCAAAACACCAGCTTCAGCCAAGACAGGCAAACCCTCTACCAAGCCGTCAGCTGATCCATGATCAATGATCAACATCTCGTTTTGCTGTCTCGGTTTACTGATAATCTTGGTAATAATAGCTTGATAATTCTTGGTTTCAATAAAATCAAGTTCTCTCCTTAAATAATCATTTTCTTGTTGAACACTTTCAAATGCCAGTTGATTTAAACGTAATCTGATCACTTCTTGTCTAAGTACTTCATTTTCCACGGATAAATTTTGACTATGAAAAATATTGGCAAAATACTGATAGACGCTTGCGCTTGCTCCATAAATACTTGTCTGTACTGGCTCCAAGACAAACAAAACACCTCTTTCAACAGGTTTTAACCAATTAAGATAATGAAAAAAAAGCAGTAAGACAATTACTACCGTAATGATGATCACTTTTGATTTTTTTCTTTTAAGCATTTTAACCAATTATATCATTAGCGGGTGGCAATAATAGATCTTTCAAATTATCTAAATCTTCCAAGACCATACCCGTGCCCCTAACTACAGAAGTCAGAGGATCATCAGTAATATGTACTGGAATTTTTAGTTCACCAGCGATCAATTTGTCTAATCCTCTTAACAAAGCACCACCACCAGAAAGTACTATTCCTTTTTGATAAATCTCTGCCACAAGCTCAGGCGGTGTCTTTTCCAAAGTATCACGCACGCTTTCAATCAATAGTCTGATATTTTTGATAATTGCTTCTCTCACCTGGCCACTATTAACTGTGATTTCTCTTGGTAAACCTGTATACAAATCCCGACCACGTGCCTTACGATCGGCTAATTCAGAATCATGATGCACATTGCCGAGCGTGATCTTCAATTCTTCGGCTGTTCTTTCTCCCAATAATAGATTGAAATTCTCTCTGACATACTGAATAATATCCTGATCCAATTTCAAGCCACCATTTTTGATAGAAGTAAAAGTGACTACTCCACCCAAAGAGATCACGGCAATTTCTGTTGTCCCACCACCAAACTCAATAATCATATTGCCCGAAGGCTCCTGAATTGGTAAACGGGCACCAATGGCAGCGGCTACTGGTTGCTCGATCAAATGAACTTCGCTTGCCCCAGCGCCCATCGTAGCATCCTCTACTGCTTTGCGCTCTACTTCAGTAACATCAAGTGGAATACCAATAACCACTCGTGGTCTCGGTACTAGTGAAAAATTTTCCTTATGAACACGATCAATAAAATGCTTGATCATTTTTTCTGTCACTTCAAAATCCGAAATTATACCAGCGACCATTGGTCGCACCACAGAAATATAAGACGGTGCCTTGCCAGTCATTTGACGAGCTTCTTCACCAACAGCCAAAATCTGATCTGTCCGATTATTGATCGCCACAATTGATGGTTCATTGATCACGATCCCCTTATCCTTAATATAAACCAGGGTGTTTGCTGTTCCCAGATCAAACCCCATATCTTTTGAAAATTTTCCAAATAATCTTCTAAACATCAAATAGTTTAATAATATCTTTGATTGCGTGCTTACTTATCTCTTCCTCCTGTCTTAATTTGTATTCTATTAAATCTTTGTTTTTGTCACTAACTATCAAACGCTTAGTAATACCAATCAAGTCGGCTTCCTTTAATTTCAGCCCTGGTGATTCATCCCGGTCATCATAAAGAACATCAATATTATTGGCTTGTAATTCAGCGTACAATTTATCAGCCTTGGCCCTCGTTTCTTGATCATTACCCAAAAGTAATAAATGCGCTGACCAAGGAGAAACTGCTGCTGGCCAAATAATACCATTAGCGTCATTGAAAAGCTCAACAATACTACCCATCACGCGAGAAGGTCCAAAACCATAACAACCCATATAAACATACTGCTTCTTCCCATGATCATCGAGATAAGATAAATTCATCGCTTTGGCATATTTCTGACCAAGTTTAAAGATATTACCTACTTCAATAGCTTTTGATTCTTGAATACTGGCTTGATTGCAATTGGGACAATCATCGCCAACTTTCAATTTCACGATTTCTTTGTTTTGTGCCCAACCACATTGGCAATAGTAAATAGTATCTTCACCATTTGGTGTCAGAACTTGAAATTCATGAGAGTACTCCTTAGAAAAAACACCCCCAGAAGCTTCGACAATTAAAACCTCCATATCCAGTTTTTGAAAAATCTTGACATAGGATTGTTTGACCACTTCATAATAATCCTTTAAATCTTGCTCTGTTTGATGAAAACTATACAGATCTTTCATAGAAAATTCTCGCCCACGCAAAAGTCCTGACTTAGCACGAGGCTCATTGCGAAACTTATCTTGGATTTGATAAAGATAAACTGGTAGATCACGATATGAATTGACTCTCTTTCGAAGCATATCGACAATTGGCTCCTCGTGAGTTGTCCCTAGACCGATATCAATACCACCACGTCCTTTAAACTGAAACATAATATCTTTCATTTGTTGCCACCTGTCAGTTTCTTCCCAAATATTTTTTGGTTGCAAAGCTGGCATCAAGATCTCGTGAGCCCCAATATTATTCATCTCTTCTCTGACAATCTGCTTAATCTTGTCGAGCACTCTGACTCCAAGTGGTAAATAAGTATAAGCACCAGCTAAAAGTTTGTCGATATAACCTGCTCTGATCAATAGTTGAGCATTAATCGACGTCTCATCAGTAGGCGCCTCTTTCAATGTCTTAATAAAATATTCTGATTGTCTCATATAAAAAAATTAGTTATAATTTGCTGTAAAAATTTCTTGTACTCTACTAGCTTCATTTTGAACTACTTCTGTATCTCTTTCATTAGCGTGGGCTTTGACACCTACGTGCACTCCTGCCCGTTGATCAAGGTGTAAATCAAAAAGTAGCTCATTAGCATCTTCACGTTGCAAATAAATATGGAATCGCGGGTAAAAATCCCGACTAAGCCGCTTAACATAGCCTTCTTGATGCTGATGATAGCCAGCCATCTGCAAAATTCGCACCCACGAATATTGTAAATTTGTGGTAATTCTTAGCTTCATAAGCCGATCAAACCTTTTAGAGCACCCATAATCCGAACACTATTTCGAGCAATGTCCTTGTAGGTTACAACAAACATCAGAAAAAGCAATAAAATAAAACCAGTATTATGGATCATCGCCTCAATATTGGTATTATTTGGCTTTCTCCTTATTTTCTCAATTAAGACAAAGACTAAACGTCCACCATCTAGTGCTGGAAAGGGTAAAATATTGATAATCGCCAAATTGAGTGACAAAAGTGCAGTAAACTGCAATAAATAAGCAAAACCAAGCTGCGCCATTTGACCAGTCAAAACTGCCACACCAACCGGACCAGCCACTTGCAAACCAGGACCAACACCAACAAAAAGACCCTTAATAATCAAATAAAAAGCCATCACAATCTGGACCAAGACATAGCCAGTAGCTCTCAAACCCTCCCAAATGGCACGATACCAAGGATATTTAACTAGTCCAGTCGTTGCTAGATAAACTCCCAAAATTGACTGTTCTTGCCCTGTCAGATCAGCTTCTAAACTTAGGTCCTCACCAAAACGATTGACCACTAAAGACAGTATCCGATCTTGATCATTTTGAATATATTCAATAATTTGTTGATCACTACTAAAAACTTGCTGATCAATACTGACAATCCGATCACCCATTTCCAAACCAATTGATTGGGCAACACTACCCTCTTCAACACTGACGATCTGTACTGCCCGATCAGAAACAGAAACTCCAGCCGTCTCCTGATCAACCACTGTTGGCAAACCCATCATAAAACCAATACTCAAGGCAATGAAAGCTAGCACTACATTCATGATCACACCAGCAGAAAGAATGGCTGCCTTTTTCCAAGCTGCCTTGCTAGCAAAACTATCTTCAGCATCTCGATCCTCGCCAGACTCTCCCTTAATTCTGACAAAGCCACCAAGTGGTATCCAGTTGATCGAATAAACAGTTTTCTTTTTGATAAAACTCCAAAGTCGTGGCGGAAAACCAAAACCAAACTCTTCGACAGTGACACCCAGCTTTCGGGCCGTCCAAAAATGTCCCAGCTCATGAGCAAAGACAATAATCGTTAAAATGATGATAAAGGTGATGATAGTTAAAAACATATTATAAAGTCATTACTTCTTTTTCTTTTTGATCAGCTAATTCTTTGATTGTTTCATTAGCTGCTTTAGTCTTCTTGTCGACATCTTCCCATTGACTAAACTTCTCATCCTCTGAAATAGCCTTGTCTTGTGCGGCCCCGGCAGCAGCTTCTCTGACCTTATCTCTCGCTAAACGTACTTTGACTCGTGTCGCCTCAGCCTTTTCTTTAACTTTCTTGACTAACTCCAATCGTCTTTCTTCTGTTGGTGGGGCAAACTTCACCCTAATTAAATCACCGTCCATACTGCAAGTTGCACCCAAATCGCCACTTTGTAAAGCTTTGTTGACGTCCTTGGCATTGCTTTGATCCCAAGGCTTGATCACTAAGAGACTTGGCTCGGGAGAAGTAATAGAAGCTAATTGAACCAAAGGCATTCTAGAGCCATAAACTTCAATCTCAATATTCTCAACCAATGAAGGTGTAGCTCGACCAGTTTTGATGTTTTTAATTTCAGCAGTGAAATAGTCAAGAGCTTTTTGTAAAGACTCTTTAAAATCACTAATATGTGTTTGATCTTCCATATAATAAATTAATAATTATTGTAATGTCCAAGTACCAGCATAAATAGTACCGTCTTTATCTGGACTAGCTAATAATCTCAAAAAGACTTTGCTGGTTGGGATTTTCTTCGTCAACCAATTCAGACCACTGTCTACTGAGTAGTAAAAAGTTGAAGCCGTAGAATAATACAATTTGTCTGGATCTTGTTGAGAGATTGCTAAATTATAAATGTAAATTGAATTTGCTGGGGTCAACAATGATAAAGCTGTCCAATCACTCCCCTTGTTTTCACTAACCAAAATACCATAATCATTGACATAGTAAAGACGATCAGTATTGTGAGGGTCAAGAATCAATTGATGGTGGGTGCCAAACTCATTGAATTGAGCAGTATAATCACTATACAAAAGAGTCCAATTGAGGGCTCTGTCTAAAGATCGATAAATACCCTTATCTCTTGTTGCTAAATAAATCACATTGCCATTATCTGGGTTAATAATGATATCTTTCAAGTAAACATCCAGAAAGTCTCTAGTTTGCCAAGAAACACCATAATCAGATGATTGATGAAAGGCTCCTTTATTGGTCACAGCATAAACTCGTGCCTCATCAACTGGGTCAATACCAACAGATGTGACTATTGCCCCTTGCGCTGCTTCTCTCAACATAATCTCCCAGTTACGAGCACAATCACGAGAACGGTAGACAAAATTATTAACGGCAACATACAATAAGCATTGATTTTGACGACTAATTTGGACATCATTGATCCGACCAACGCCAGTCAAAGTTGCCTGCCAAGTCAAACCTTTATCAATGGAATACAATAAACCATGTTCCAGTGTACCAGCATACATCGCAAATGGTTCGCCCTGATCAACCTCTAAGACGGTGACACTAGCATTCTTAAATGATCCACTACCACTGACATTTAGCAAATTTGAAATATTACCCCAAGTGGTACCAGCGTCCTGAGTAATATAAATACCGCCATCACTATTAAGCGGATTGTCAGTTACTTTGATAATACAACCACTGACAGCGATGGTAATGATTATTAATAATGATACTAATTTGATAAACTTCATAACTTAAATGTTTAATAATAAATCCTCGAGCATCAGTCTTGGATTTGGGTTATACAACCACTTACTCTTTATATAAAATATTTTGTCACCAATTGATAATAACTTCTGCCATTCATACTGCTGAGCGATTTTAGCTAGCTCTTCTTGCCAGTTTGATAAAAACTGGCTATCAACATTATTATTTTTAATCAAATACAACTCACGATAAATCAGTAACATCCGATCCAATAATAATTGAGCTTGTTTGCTTTTAGCTATGCCCTCGTAATTTTTCAAATAATTATCCAAAAAAACCCATTTCTGATCTAGCTTTTGCTGCCACAAATTGAGAATCTCAACAATATTCTCTTTTTCTTGACTCAGCAAATCTGCTGACTGGGATAAGGCCAAAGCTTTACCTGGCAAGCCTTGAGCTAGTTGAGTGATCAGACTGGCTGTTTGTCGCTCAATACCCTGATCCAACAAACCAAGGAAGATCTCACGGTCAATCACTTTTTTAAAGTGAATCACCTGACTACGTGAAATAATAGTAGGCAATAATAAATTGCTATCGTGCGTTAATAAAATAATTATGGTATTGGCACTTGGTTCTTCAATGGTTTTTAATAAGGCATTGGCCGCACCCAAAGACAAATGCTCAACACCATTGACCAAGCCAACCCGATATTGACTCAAGAAAGATTTGCGACTAAGTGCTGACTGCCATTCTCTGATCTGTTCAATCGGAATATTTTTCTTATCTTCGGCCAGAGATAAAGTAAAGCAATCAGAATGGAGGTGCCGTTGGTACTGCTGACAAGACTGACACTGACAATCAACCTGACCACTCTGTTTATCTAGGCAAAGCAAAGAACGAATAAAATGATCAGCAACAGTGCTCTTACCAATTGACTCTGCACCACTAAAAAGATAGGCGTGGACAAACTGCTTTTTGGCCACGGAGTTCTGCAAATAACTGACAATATTGTGATGACCAATTATCGGCCACTTTTGATCGTTTTTTATCTCCATATCAGTTATTAATATAACATAAAAGCTTAAAAATATGAAGCGTTAATCGACTGCCCCACTAGACCATTATAGATTCTCGTCTAAAGCCTTGTTGACCTCTGCGTCAGCCAATTTATTATCACCCCGACTAACATGGCGCCATGATATTTTCTTAAAAGCTAAGCTAAGATTCCAAGCTTTAACAAAGAGTGTTGCTAATTCTGCATTTTTCACTTTATAATTTCTCTTCATCTGTTCAATGATCAACTCACTATCCATATAAACTTCTACTTCTGTTGCGCCTAGCTCAGTCACTCTTTTCAAACCCAAAATCAAACCTTGATACTCTGCTTGATTATTTGTTGTGGTGCCTAAGCATTGACCAAATGATTCGATCACTGTATTTTGTAGATTCATAATGACAATACCAGCCGCTGCTGGTCCAGGATTGCCACGTGCGCCACCATCTGTATAAAGTTTTAATTTCTGTTCCATACTATTAATCCTTACCCGCTATGCTAGCCTGCTGTCCAGCAACTGGAGTTAATTTTAAATCTTCAATAGTAATTTGCAATTCACGGTTACCATTCCACTCATTGACTCCAATCTTACAAATAATATCTACTCTTGAATCTATCTTAAGATCTTTCGCCCACTCTCCTAAACCAAAAGCAATTGCTTTCTTGATCACTTCACCCTGCTTCACATAAAGCCTGAGGTGTTTACTATCTTTACCCACAGTCTGCCAATCAGTAACAGCCAAATCTCTGATCAAAAATAATGGCTCTTCATTACTACCACCATATGGCTCAAAATCTTTCAAAAACTTAAACAAATCCCAATTACAATCGATTAGTTTGATCTCGCTATCAATCCAGATTTGTGGTTCTAGTTTCATCTTTGCCAATCTATTCTGGCTATACTTGGTCAATTGCTCAATAAATAGCGACAATTTATCTTCTTCAATACTAAACCCACAAGCTACTGGGTGACCGCCATACTTAATAAATAATTCTTTATTATCTTCTAATGATTCTGTAATATTATATTCAGCGATACTGCGACCAGAAGCTACATATTTATTATCCAATTTGGTCAGAGCATAAACTGGTCGATAATAACGACTAGACAAGCGACCAGCTACCAATCCCAAAACACCAGGCGCCCAATCATCATTATAAGCAATCAAAGCTTGATTTTTGCCAGCTAATTGTTTTTGTACTTGCTCGTCAGCCTCTTTGACATATTGTTCGGTCAGCTTTTGTCTTTCCTGATTACTCTTATTCAATTCGCTAGACATCATGATCGCCTGTTCAATATTATCAGTCATGATCAACTGATAAGCCAGATTGGCATGCTGCAATCGCCCCGCTGCATTGATTCGTGGATTGATGTGCCAACCAACTTTCTGAGTATTCATTTGATTAAGATCAACACCAGCACCTTCCATTAATTTTTGCAAACCCAAGCGACGTGTCTTACCCAAGACAATCAAACCATATTTTACCAAAGTTCTATTTTCTCCCAAAAGCGGCATCATATCGCCAATCGTGCTCAAAGCTACTAAATCGAGTAACCACTTTTCTTTACTCTCTATCATGGCCTGATCATATTTCAATGATTTATCTCTCAGCAAACCCTGCACCAATTTAAAAGCAGTGCCCCCACCAGACAACGTCTTGTAAGGAAAATTTTCATGGGGCAGACGAGCGTGCACAATTGCGACAGCTGGTGGTTGTTTCTTAGACAAGTCATGATGATCAACAATGATCGTATCAATCTTGTGTTTATCTTTGGCAATTTTGATTTCCGCACCATTACTAATACCGCAATCAACTGTGATAATCAAACTGGCGCCAGTTTGCGCAATTTTATCAACTGCTTGTTCATTTAGACCATAGCCTTCGCGATCTCGATGTGGAATATAACAAGTATAATTGAAACCCTGTTCTGCCAAGAAAGTGCTAATAATTGCCGAACCTGTGACGCCATCCACATCATAATCACCAAAAACACAAACTTTTTCCTTATTTTTCTTGGCCAAAAAAATACGATCAACTGCGG
Source organism: Candidatus Komeilibacteria bacterium CG_4_10_14_0_8_um_filter_37_78 (assembly GCA_002785295.1). Lineage (GTDB taxonomy): Bacteria > Patescibacteriota > Patescibacteriia > UBA1558 > UBA1558 > UBA1558. The sequence goes on along the minus strand of PFMC01000013.1, from coordinate 22,129 downwards.
CCTGCATCTGATTGAATAAATATGGATCATGAATATCCTGAGAATAATCAGGAGTCAAAAATTGGTCAATCTCGAGTTGTGTGTCTAAACCACGATTATGCAATAATTGCACAACAATTGGATTAATCTCTGGAAAATGATCGATTTGTTTTTTATTCAGCTGTTCTCTCAAAACCCACTTCATAAGGTTTATTGAAAATAAAAAGTTGGCGACCCAACTACTAATTAAATTGATAAATTGTCATATTGTTAAATTGTTAATTTCACTCTCAACAACCATTTAACAATTTAACCATAATACCTTATTTTATCATAATATCAAAAAAAACTGAAAAGACTATTTCTTCTCCTTTAGTTCCTTTATTTTAATATGAATTGCCCCATCAGGGCAAATCCGCTCGCACATCCGACATTTTGTACAAATATCAAGATCAGCGTTAATAGCTGGACTGCCAAAATGTCCCCGATTTGTTTCGTGAAATTTGATACACTTCACAGGACAATACTCGATACAAAGACCACAACCCTTACACAAAGCTAGATGATTGTCATAAATCATCTCCTTGGTTTCCTGACGATATGTTTTAAAATCTTTTTTTTCCATCATTTCAATTGATAACCCATTTCTATTGCCTGAGCATTGAATTCTTTCAATTTCTGATTCTTCTCATATTTACTGGCAAACTTCTGATGGGTAGTATTGATGATATCCTCTAGCTCAAAAATATTGATCATCTTTACTAGTTTTCCTAGAATCAACATATTAAAAACACGATGCTCGCCCAAATCATTAGCGAGTTGATCAAAACGATAACCCTTGAATTTAAACGGCAATCTCCTGGTAATAAAATCTTTATTATAAATAACCTTGGTCTGCTGACCAATATGCTGTTTGATCCGCTCATAAGATCGATCTGATAAAAGAATGGCCACATCTGCTGTCTCAAACTTGGGATAAGAAATGTGCTGGTCAGCTAAACGAACAAAAGCAATCGAAACTCCACCTCTTTGTTCAACGCCATAATTGGGGACATAAGTTGCTTCCAAATTTTGCTGAAAAGCTGTGTTAACAATCACCTTGGCAATAGTTTGCACTCCTTGACCACCTTCGCCAGCAATACAAATATTCAATTTTTTTTCTAAACGCTTTATCATTTACTCTTTATTCTTTTTTAATTTAAATTCGCCTACTGGATAACGCTGCTTCATGGTATTTAAAAAGGCTCTAGTTTGTTTGGCGTCAGTATGCCAATTGGTTGGACAAAAAGACAATACTTCAACCAGAGAAAAACCTTTCTTATTGATTTGCCACTCTAGAGCTCTTTTAATAAATGTCTTTAGTTGAATTAGATTGTCTACCGAGCCACGAGCTATATACACCTCATCATCGAGCATTTCAGTTAACATCCTTGATCCTTGAATAATATGTTGATCTGCTCCAGTCACTGAAGTAGATGTTATCTGACCAGGTAAGGATGTTGGTGCTTCTTGTCCACCAGTCATGCCATAGACAGCATTGTTGACTACTATTACTGTCATTGGTTCATTACGCATCCGAGCATTGATCAGGTGCTGTGCTCCAATTGCGTAGCCACCACCATCGCCAACAATTGCAATGCCGACAGAATCTGGTTGAACTTTTTTAAAACCAACCACAACTGGGATGGTTCGGCCATGATGTGTCTGCATCGTATCGACATTAAAAAAATCCCAGGAAAGTAAAGCACAACCAATATCTAAACCAATAAAGGTCTTGTTCTGTAATTTCATCTCATCTATGTTTTCACCCAATGCTTTATACATTATTGGGTATCCACAGCCTGGACAAAAGTTATGTGGCTTGGAAGATAACTTCCAACACTTTGGAACTGTTAAATCTGACATTAAATTTTTAAAAAATTAATCACAAACTACTATTCCTGGACTGGCTTGACAATCTGTATCTGCCCCCCAGGCTGTATTAGGATTTTCTAATTCAAAAGTAATTGTATAGGAATCGGTAGCGCCTGTATTATTCAAATATGTATAACGATAAGGACTAGAATTTTGTGGATCCGTCGGCACTTCAGCCATATAGACTATTTCACACGGTGCTTCACTAGAATAAAAGCCAATCGTTGGTATACTATCTCCTTGATCATAACACAACACATCTGCTGCCGAACTGCCGATTAAAATTATTCTTGTGGCAATAGTTTCCGGATATTCACCAACATCATCAAAATAAAACTCTAAAGCTGTCATTATTTGACGAATATCTGAAGCTCTTCTCGCATCCCTTGCCTTGGCTCTTCCAGAATTTAAACTAACAACAGCAAAAGTAGAAAGTAAACCAATGATCGCAATAACTACAAGTAATTCCAGTAATGTAAATCCAGCTCTTCTCATATTCTGACACTAAATAAATTATTAATTAGGAACAGTCAATACCGTTTTCAGTGGCAGTACAATCAGCCGCCGCTGTTGTCCCCAGAGCTGCATTTGCTTGTTCTAAATAAAAATGGATTGTGTAAGCTTGAGCACTACCAGTAGGTCGGGTAGCAAAACTCATCTGGCAGACAGCAGCAGCAGCATCAATACACCCTGCAAGGGTTGTTGCACTGGGATCTTGCAAATCAGCTACCCGAGGAATATATGTTTCCAGACCAGAACTAGTACAGGTATGTATTCCGATAGGATCATCCGTATCAGTACATGCTGCTAAATCATAATCACCATTATCATCATAAATAAACTCCATCGCTGTTTGCACAGCCTTAACATCCGCTATTCTCTTAGCATCTCTAGCTTTTTCTCTACCCGAATTCAACTGAACAGCAGCAAAAGTTGAGATCAAGCCAATAATAGCTATAACAACTAGCAATTCTAATAGTGTAAAACCTTTTGTTTTTTTCATATTATTTAACTAATTTAATTAATTCTTCTGGTGTAATACCAAGGCCTGGTCGGCCATATTGTTTAATATTAATATGCTCACCATACAAAGCTTCTTTAACTAGCTTTTGTAGTTGGTTATGAGCTGATTCTGCGACAATAATCTGTTTCACTCCCCTAGCTGCCTTCTTTAATTCATTAATTGGGAACGGGTTTAAAGTAATTGGCCTAAATAGTCCAAATTTCTTTTCTTTACCCTTCATATCTACAGCTTCTTTGGCTGCCCCTGCTACAAGACCATGCACAATTATTAAAGTTTTGTAGTTTCCCTTCTGATACACTTCAGATTCTACAACCTTTGGTGTCATCTTCTTAAAAGCATTCATTAAATCCATATTAACCTCATAACTTTGCTCCTCTGTCACAAAAGTATTAGAAAGATTCTGGTAATCCAATTCTTTATCTGCATTCCGCTCATAACTTTTTACTACTAAAGGATGAGACTTAACTAGCTTTTTTGGCTGATAAATATCTACTGACTGTCTAGTTTTTACAACATAGCCATCGGTCAGAACAATAGTTGGAAACATATGGGTCCAAGCTGTATTAAAAGCCTTAATAGTATAGTCATAAAGCTCCTGTATGTTTGAAGGTGAATAAACAACTCGGTATCCCTCTGAATTTCCACCCCAACCAGAAAGTATTACTTCTTGCTGTGAATAGATCACAGATCCAGTAGAAGGACCACCACGTTGAGCAATAATCACTACCATTGGAATACGCATATTCTCAGCCATGGTCAAAGGATCTTGCATTAAAGTATTACCAGGACCGGCTGTAGCTGTAAAAGCCTTAATTCCACCCATAATCATCCCAATAGTGACAAAGCCAGCAGACATCTCATCTTCGGTTTGTAAAAAACGTAAATTCTTATCTTTAACAAAGGCTTTATCCCACTCAGTCATGATCTCAGTCGCCGGCGTGATCGGATAACCAGCATAACCCAAAGCACCAGAAGCTAGAGCTGCTTGGACGATCACTTCATTACCAGTTAATAGTTTCTTCATTTTATAAATCCATTTTATGTGAACGCTTATTACTACGACCCTGTCTTAAATCAAGTGGCGTTACGGTTGGCTGCAGTTTAATCGTTTTTGCAGGTAAGGCTTTTTCCACAACCAATTTTTCTTGCACTGGCCTTGCTACTAAATATTTTTTATCCAACCAATGAAAATATAAATAATAAGCTGCAATAGCGATAACCATCACAATGCTGACGATCAACCAGAGCCACCATTGCGAGATTGCTTGCCAAAAACCTTGCTGACTATCATCCTTGGATTGATTAAAATTCGAATTGATAATAGCGTCAATTTGCAATGGCTCATCTTGATCATCCAATGCCTGTGTCTGATCCAAAATATTCTGTAAATCTTGCAAAACATCTGTATCGCTAGGCAATTCACTATCATCGTTATTATTCAGTTCTGGTGTTGGCTCAAAAATGTCTCTTACTTCAACCGAACGATTACCATCCAGAGGATAAAAATCATTTTTGTCATTAACGCCATCCCCATCAGAGTCAGCAAGCAAAGGATTGGTTCCTAAAGATATTTCCTCTGTATCAACTAAGCCATCATTATCGTCATCTGGATCAGCATTATTACCAATAGTATCATTGTCTGTATCCAATTGTTCATTGCTATTTAAAGGGAAAGCATCTTGCGAATCACTAGCACCATCATTGTCAGAATCTGTATCCAGAGGATTGGTTCCCAATTGTTGTTCTTGCAAATCAGTCAAACTATCATTATCGTCATCTGGATCAATCGAATTGGCAATACCATCACCATCAGTATCAAAATCTGGAGTGACCAAACCAGTTAAAGCTTCATTATTACTGGTATTTTGATCAGCTGGTTGTGTGCCTTGAATTCTGGCTAAAACATTAAAAGCTGTATTTGGCACTTGGAAATCAACCCAGGCATCTGCAAAATTGCCTGGCCTGACTGAAACAGTTTGTGAATCATCAACGATGGCAGCACCACGATAAAAAGTGACATAACCAGCGATATCTTCAGTGCCAGTATTATAAATACGAGCATAAACTCTGACTGTACTACCAGCAATCAAGACGCTTTCGGAAAAACTGATATCACCACTCTCTAGTTTCAAATCATAAGTCGCTGCTTGAGTATTATTGACCCAGCAACCAAAGAGCAAAACAAAACTTAATATAATTACTTTTTTGATCATAACATTATTCTGACATCTACTATTTTAGCTCCTTTTTGATAAAGCATTACTGGATTCAAATCAATCGAGCTGATCTGATTATAGCTTAATGAAAAGTTAGCCAGTCTTACTATTATATCAGCTAAAGCAGACAAATCATAATCTTTGATTAACTCAAAACTCCTAATCCTAGTGATCATCTTCATAGCCTGTTCTTTGGACACTGGAGCTATCGCAAAACTAAGATCCTTAAAGATTTCTACTAATGAACCACCCATCCCGAACATCATCACCGGTCCAAAACTTGCATCTCTTTTCATGCCAATGATGATCTCTTGACCCAACGCCATCATGGGTTGATATAGTACACCATCAATGTCGGCATTAGGGTTAATTTTCTGAACATTATGAATGATACTTTGATAAGACATCCGTGCAGCTTCAATTGTATTGATATTAAGCTCGACAGCATTGCTAGCTTTTTTATGAATAATGTCAGTTGAAGCAATCTTCATCACAATTGGCCATTGTTTTATTTTTACCAAATCACCAAGATCGGTTATTAACTCACTTTTTAAGACTGGTAATTTGTGCTTAATTAATAATTTCTCGCACTCGATAGTTGGTAATTGTTGCTGATCATGAACAATTTGCTTTTCACGATACTTAATGTTGGCAAACTTTACTGTTATTTTTTGGCTTTGGTATAAATACATCTGCTCCACAGTCTTAACCATTCTAGTAACGAATTCAAAATTTGGTACATTATTTTGATACAAAATAATACGCCCAGAATTTATATCTTGACCACCCATAAAACAAGTAAAAATTGGCTTTTTTGTTTGCTTAACATATTTTACGATCAACTCTGCTGTCTGATCCTCCTGCGTCATCGTCTGAGATGTCAAAATGACCATCACACCATCAACGCCCTTGTCAGCTAAGACCTGCTGTAAAGCCCAATCATAGCGATCAGTTAAAGCATCACCAACCAAATCAACTGGATTGTTGACACTACTAGATGCTGGTAATTTTTCTTTTAACTTGCTTTTTGTGCTAGTCGATAATGTTGCCAATTGCAATGTAGTCTCAGTCAAAGCATCAGTAGTGACGATACCCAAGCCACCAGCATTGGTGATCACCGCTACTCTATTATTCTTTAATGGTGGGGCCAAACTAAAACCCTTGGCATAATCAAATAAATCTTCAATGGAATTGGCTTTGATGATGCCACATTGTTTAAAAGCTGTCTCAACTGTCTGCAGTGAACCAGCCAAAGAGCCAGTATGTGACAAAATCGCTTGCTGACTTGCAGCACTATTACCAGCTTTCAAAGCAATGATTGGTTTTCGCAAACTGATCTCACTAGCTATTTCCATAAAACGACGACCATCTTTGATACTTTCTAAATATAATAAAATAACCTCAGTTGACTTATCCTGAGCTAAATATTCTAGCAATTCTATCTCTGACAAGTCTGCTTTATTTCCAATACTGACAATTTTACTAAAACCCAATTTTGTTTGGTAAGCCCAGTCCAAAATAGCCACAGCCATCGCACCAGATTGTGAAATCAATGAAATATTCCCCCGTTCTGGTAAACCCTCGGCAAATGATGCGTTTAAATTTAGATGTGGGTTGATCAAACCTAAACAATTTGGTCCGAGCAAACGCATATGATAATTTGCTGCTATCATCACCAATTCTTTTTCCAACTCTGCTCCGGTAGCATCCATTTCTTTGAAGCCAGACGAAATGATAATCGCTGCCTTGATCTTTTTTTGGCCACATTCAATCAACACATTTTTAACTATTGCTGCTGGCACCATGATAATCGCCAAATCAATAATTCCTTTGATCTCTTTGACTGCTGAAAAGCAAATAAGATTGAGAATGGTCTTGGCTTTAGGATTAACCGGATACAATTTACCAGCATAGCCATATTTCAATAAATTATTGAGAAGATTAAAACCTAAAGAAGTAGTGTCTCGAGAAGCACCAATTAAAGCAATAGACTTTGGTTGGAAAAAATTATCTAAATTCATCAGTATAAATTTTTGATCGTTAATGACCCTTGATGAGCTCCCATAGTCTGGATGATTGCTGCTGAATTTTTGATTCCTAATTCAAGAGATCTTTGAATATCTTGATCATAATGCAGGAAACCAGCTAAAAAACCAGCATTAAAAGCATCGCCAGCACCAGTAGTATTGACTACTTTAACTGTCTTGGCTACTTGTTGATAGTGCGTTTTTTGATCATAATAATTGACCCCTTTACTACCATCTGTTATCAATACTGCCTGAGCGCCCAATTTGATCAAACCCTGCGCAATTTGTGACTCACTTTTGCCTTTTACTTTCAGTTCTTTAGCAAGCGCTAATGCCTCGGCTTTGTTGATGCTGAAAAAATCAACCTGTGGTAAATATTTGTGATATTGTTCAAAAGTTCTGATCTGCTGTTGTCCGGGATTCCAAAATATTTTGGCTGCTTTCTCTTTCGCATAGTCAAAAATACGAGCAATACTATAGGGTGCAGAAATACTACGCAAGGAACTAAGATAAATCCAATTGGTCAATACTGGTCGTAAATCACTTTCAGTCACTCTAAATTTACTTAAAACTTCATTACTAAAAAATAAAACGTGCTCATTGGCTTGTGGTAAATTAATAATAAAAGAAAATGCTGTTTGCTCTTGAGGTAATACTTTGATCAACTTTTTATTAATCTTCTTTCGTTTTAAGTATAAAAAAATTTCCTGACCAATAAAATCGTCGCCAATAACAGACATTGGCACAGCTTTGATTCCTAAAGAAATAAAAGAAGCAGCACTATTTAAAGCACCACCACCATAAGTTCGCATCACACTAGGAGATGAATTTTTTGAGCCAAAATTAAATGCTATATACTGCTGAGCACGGTTGTCCTTTTTTTTGCTGATAATGTTGGCATCAGAGGTATTAAAAATTACATCCTGGCTAATACCACCAATGCATAGTATTTTACACTTCATTTTGCTTTTGTTTGATTAAATTATAACAAAAAACCCCTCTCCTGTACAGAAGAGGGGTTCTAAGGAGAAAATTATTATCGAGAAACTGTAATGGTTTCAGATAATTCTGGATCACATGCACCAACAGCTAGACGACCATTAGCGTCAACATTGATGTAATAATCTGTATTAGTAGCTGCTCCTGTACTTGGATCTTGTGGTATTGATGCTAAATACTTTGATACTAGATCAGTACTTAGATCAACGCAAGTAGCAACTGTAGTGTCTGCTGTACAAGTTGAATCACAACCTGTGGCAGCTGTACCTAATACCTGTGAACTACCAGCTACAGCATCAAGACCTGATGGCATAGTGCCATCATTATCAACTTGATACTTAAGCACAGCATTCAATACTGAATTAGCAGCTGACCAACGTTCTGCATTTCTTGCTTCTGCGAAACGAGTAGCAGGATCTACAGCGACGAATGTTAAAGCTGCTAAGATGGCAATAATGCCGATAACAATTAACAACTCGATTAAGGTAAAACCTTTACGCATTGTTGTTACCCTTTCTTACATTACCCTCGCGTAAAAAATTATGTGGGGGCAATTTAATTTAATTTATTATATAAATATGCTTAATAAACTGCTTATAGTATATCACTTTTTGCACATTCTGACAATTTTATTCTACTGAATTGTCCACAGCGAAGAAACTGTCATTGTTTGTGATGCGCCATTAATATTCAGTGGCTTCAATTCTAATAGGGCTTGATCCAATTCAGCGAAAGCCAAATTCTTATCAGGATAATTGGCTAATATTAGCGAATATAAATCATCTTCTGTGATTTTGACCCAAGTATATTCAAAATTTCCGCGTAATGCTAATTGATCACCTTGCCTCAGATAGCTCACATTCACCACTTTAATATCAATTGGCTCACTAATAATATAACGATCATCAATAAATGAAGTCGCGGTTTCAGCTGCTATTTTCTTTAGATTCTCCTGAGCTGTTGATAATTCAACAATATCAAACTTGGCGGCTTGTTCTGGACTAAGCGTTGCCAACTCATAATTTTTGATACCATAAATTGTTTGTTGTTGATCCGCCGTTAAACTAACAAAACTATAATTACCTGGTTCTAAAACAACTTCTGTATTATCTTCACTAACAACCTGGACAGTTTTCACTGCTTGTGCTGGTAAGGTGACAATCTCCGCCAATGAATAAACTTGGTCATTAAACTCCAAACGTGATGCTTTTCTTAGGGTAATAGACTGACTAGTGTCATTGTGTAAATCTAGATAATCACCAGCCAGACTGGGAAAATCTGCCACTGAAATATTAACTAAGACTACTTCTGCTGTACCATAATTGACTATAAGCTCTCCCCGCAAACGTGGAATATCAATGCTAGTCATTGCTTCGCTACCATAATCAACTGAGAAATCAACTTGATACTGAATTGCCTGCTCAGTATTACTTATTTTGTCTTTTCTGGACATTCTTAAACTATCCCGAAAAACAATAATCCCAGTAAAAGCACAAATTATTAAAATCAAAACCAAAATTTTCCACCAACTTTTCTTGATCCCCTCCCCTAGAGTAAATCCCTTTTTTTGTTGACGACCATTGGGTAATAGATTGATACCTTGCTTATAATTCTTAGCAAAACCACGGACGATCAAACCCATCACTGTGGTAAATAGATAAGCGTCCTCTTTACGAAAATATTTACTGACACTAGGCACCTTTTTGATCACATTCCAGGGATTGCCCATGATGATCTCCATTCCCATCTGCCGAGTAAAATAATCTTTTAAACCAGGAAGGTGCGCTGTACCACCAATGATTAATAATTGATCAACTACCTGACCAGTTTTTTGCTGATAATACTCTATCGAACGAGTAGCTTCGCTAATAATTTTATCAAGACTACTATGAATAGCTTCTAAAACCTTCTTATTGGGTGATTTCAAACCTTTACTCACTTTAATTTCTTCTGCCTTTTCAAGCGTTAGTTTGTTTTTGGCTTTGATCTGCTGCGTAATATGATTGCCGGCAACTGGCAAACTAACCGTTAATTTCACACCGCCCTTATCAAAAATGCCAATATTAGAAAAATTACCACCAATATCAATAATCATCGTTGCTTTCTTGCCAGTTTTTTTATCTATTAAAGCTCGCGATGTACACAATGACTCTAACTCAATGAATAAGACTGTAATATTGAGTTGTTTTAAAATAGCAATGATATCATCAATCAATTTTTTTGGCGCAGCAACATATAAAATCTTTTTTTCTTTATTATCGGTCTCCATTTCAGCATAATCAGCATAAACCGTCTCCCGATTGAAAGGAATGATGCCTTCAGCTTGATTGAGTAAAAACTCCTCAATTTCATCGCCCTTCAGAGCACTAGGAACCTTAAAAATGTGAGTGAATACCTTATTTTCCGGGATTGATAGCAAGCAGTGCTTACTAGTTATTTTTGTTGGCTTAGCTGTGGCCAATAATTTTTTCAGCGTCTTGATCAAAGCATTCGCATTTTTGATTTGACCATCAACAATCAAACCCTTTTCTAGCGGTAAACGATTGACATTTTTGATCACCGTTTGACCCCAAAAATTTTTCTGAGAACCCAAAACTTCAAGTGAATTATCACTGATATCAAGAGCGAAAAAATTGTTTAATTTTGACATTAGTTTTCTTGCCAGTTTGTAAATTGAAAATTTTGATCAATGGTGGCTATGATCGATCGATTGATTTGATCAACAGTGGCCATCACAGCAACAGTAGCTAGATTAACTGTTGTCTCTATTTCTATTATACACGAATTACTATCAATCTCTAAATTGCCATTGTAATTCTGCCAATTCAGTCGCAACTTATTCAAACCTTCTTCCAAGCAACTATCAGCCAAACTATAAGCCTGTTCAGATTGATTGGTCCACCAAGACATTTGTAATTCAGAAGTTGACTGCCAACTCATCGTGATTGTGATTAACAACACGACAGAACTAATAACCAAAATAGATATTAGTGCAATTAAACCTTGTTGATCTTTTTGTAGTTTCATTATTTTACTCGTAATTCATAACTTGATGAGGTGCTGGTGCTGGCTTGCCAGTCTGTGTGATTGCTATTAGTCTTGAAAGCAACTGTCAAATCCAGACCAATAGTAGCAGAATCATTGGCTGACAAATTCTGCCAAGCACCACTAACATCCACCAAGGAGCTATTTAAAATAGTTGCTGTATCTTCGTTTAATTGTCTAGTCAATTGCTGATTAATATCATCAAAAACAAAAGTTAATTGATCTCCACCAAGGATATTGAGTACTAGCTGTTCACTAGCCAGACTAGCAATACTACTCGCTTGCCTTAAGTCACGACCCACTCTTTCTAAAATAAATCTACTATTCTGATTGACTTCAGTCACCACCATACTCTTAGATTGATTACCAATAATCGACCAAGCAAAAAAGATTGCCACAGTCAAAATAGCAGAAACAATCGCCATATAGATGATGACTTCTAGCAAGGTAAATCCTTGAGAATTTTGTAATTTATTAATCTTCATTCTTTAGGGTGTATAATTTATTTTAAAATCGTGTAAAATCGGACTGGTGTCTCCAGAACCATATAAACTAACGAGATATTTGATCCAGCGATCTTCATTGTGACCATTGCTCGGATAAATAATTGTTTCATTACCTACTTCATAGTAAGTATTGATACCACTTAAACCAACCCAGGAAGAAGCTGATAAACCAGCTTCTGTTGGCGCTGTTTTGATTTGCACCTTGATATTATCTTCTGGTGCTGGCAATGTTTCTGACCAGGAAATAAAGTTAAAACCACTAGCATTGCCAGTATCAAAAGCTGAGGATTCTAGAGTGCCGTAAACTTCAAAATTGGTATCACCACTACCGCCAGCGAGCATAAAAGTCATATCAAATACTTGGACACCCTTGGTACTGCCACCCAAACCCACATAAATATAGCTACCACGCACCGCGATATCCCAACCATTATCAAAAATAGTAAGATCGCCAAGAGCTACTGGTATTGCTGGTTCATCGCCAATATTATAAACCAAGACCTTCCGACTAGTACCCTTGGTAATCAAGAATAGATAATCTTCCATCGCTGTCACACCATTTACTTCTTCAATCGCGCTGGCAATACTGGTAGAAGTAGGATTGGCTGGATCAATAGAAATATCAAAGGTTTGTAAAGCTTCAACATCATCATCAAGTGAAACATAGGCATAATCGCCATAAATAGAAATATCAGTAGCGGTATTGGTAGTAGCAAAATCGCCTAAAGAAATAGGCACTGCTGGATCAGGATTTAAATCAAAGACTTGAACGCTGTCATCATTGAGAGCTACATATAAGATATCACCATCAATCCAAATACCAGCGGGTTGATCATTAAGGTTGATTGTTCCAATTGATATTGCCTCTATCGGATTGCTATCATAATAATAAATCTCAATACCTGGTGAAGCAATATCAGTCATCACATAAAAATAATTACCATAAGTAAAAACATCTTCTGATTTATTGATCGTATTAAAAACGCCCAAAGATGGTGGGTTTTCAGGATTTGAACTAAGATCAAAAATCTCTACTCTTTTTTTGTCCAGTAAAGCAATATAGAGATAGCTACTATTGACGTGCATACCAGCAACCTTCTTATCAGCCATGAAAACTCCAATTGGTGTTGGCGCAAACCAAACTATCACATCTTCTGGGGTCAGAGGTGAGTTGCTATAATGATCTTCAACCTGAGTGTCTGTCAAAGCAATTAGTTCAATGGAAACTTCGTCAATCTGACCATTGAAACGATTGTCATTGTACAAATTATTATAAGTTGAGCCAATTAACACATCAGCATTGGTACCACTATCAAAGATGCCCTGATCATAAGCTTGAGAACCTTCTGGCTCACCATTGATATAAACTCGCATTTCAGTATTGTCGTAAACTCCAACTACGTGTTGCCATTCACCTGTTTCTATTTGCTCACTACTATCAAGAGAATAAGTGTGACCATTGCCACTTTCACCATCACTACTCAAACTAAAGCGCAATTTACCATTGGCTAAAACAGATAAAGAATAAGACCGCCAATCACCACCAGCATCACTCCATTTAGTAATAATTGGCCTTTCAATACCACTCCCCAGACTGTCTGGATTGATCCAAGCTTCCAAGGTGATTGGACCAGTAACATTTAAACTATCTGCAGCTGGAACCAAAACATAATCACCACTGGTACTGCCACCAGCACCATCAAAGTCCAAAGCTTGATCAAACTGACCAGTAACATATTCTGGTCCCGCGTCATCGTTTGGTTTTTTAAAACCATGATTCTGATAAGAACCTTCATCATAAACGATCTCTTGTGATAATACTATATTGTCTAGTGCCAACCATTGACCAGAATCCATAGCCCACCCATTAATAGTAATATAGAGATAGCTAGCATTGCTACGAGTCGTAAAAGAAATTGTGTATTGAGCCCAATCATTTTCTGTATAAAACACATCAATCGCAATATCAGTAAACCACCAAGTAAAACTACCATTAGAACGCAAATAATAATTATCCTCATCATGGACAATTAAATCATTGTAAGCTACATTACCTTTGACAAAAAATGATAACTGATAAGTCGTATCACCAACGACCGGAATTGCTGCTTGATAGACCCCCCCTAAAGCCAAAGGCCACTGATAATCAATCCGCACCGCGGAACTACCTTGATAGCCTGGTTCCACACTAAAATCTGCACCTAGCTGATATTCAGTCCAATCATCAAAGTCAATATTGGGGGCTATTCCTAGATAATTTTCAAAACTATAATTATCAATACTGTCTTGGCTTTGATAGCGAGAGCCATCAAAATGCATTAATAAGGCATAAGGACTGGGGTTAGTTCCCGCCTGATTCAGTGATAATTCTCCAACTGTATTAACATCAATACTTTCATCAGCTGTCCAAAATTGATTGTCAATACTCCAACTAGCTTGACCAGCACCACCAGACCAATTTGTTTGTGACCAATCAAGACTAGCCCAATTGGTCAAATAATTTTCTAATAAAAATTCATTATCATTACCTGGTGATATTTCCCAAGATATTAAAACAGAGATAAGTTTAGTATGTTGGTCCAGACTACCACCCTCAGCTAAAATAGTTTGATCAACATCACGATAAACCTCAGCAATGGTAATTGTCCTGGTAAATTGTCCTAAAATATCTTCACTACCAGATAATTCCCAATAGCCTTGCTCCTTGGATAAACCGTGTTGACCAATTGTTAGTTCTGACCAACCCAATTCTCTGATCGAACGAATTGCCTCCATTCCTTCGACAGCATAAGCTTGGGCCACAGTCCTTTCCCCACCCTGAATCTCAGAAAGAAAGGTCAATCCGGCGGTGCCCGAAATACTAGCTACTAATAGAGAAAAAACTCCCAAAGCAACAATTGCTTCGATTAATGAAAATCCTAAATTTTTCTCTCGTTGCTTCATAAAAATTTATTGTAAATCAATCACTCCCAACTCACTAATATAAACAGTGGATGTTTCATTAGCGGGATTGGTCAAAATTATACTACCGGCAGTATCTGGCTCACCTGTTTGTTTAGTAAAAATAATCTCGTCACCCAAATCATTGCTGATCAACACTGAACCAGTTATTAAATAATCTTCATCCCAATCTTGATCTCTAGCAACAAAAGAATCACCAGCAAAAATAGTATAGCTTCGTTCTTGCCAATAGACTCCCCAATTTGAATCATTAAAACCACTCAGTGCTCTGATTTGCGCTCGCCGTAAATTATGAGACATTTCTGAAGCGACAGTATCAATCTGCACACCAGTCTGCAATTGGTACAAACTTGGTATAGCAAAACTAGCAATGATCATAAAGATTGCTAATACCAAAAGTACTTGTACTAAATTGAACCCTCTAGCTTGATAAAAAATCATTTTATTTTCTTAAACCACCAGAGATCTTATAAACTGGCTGAATAATAGAAATAGCGACAAAACCAACGGCCAGACCAATAATGATCAAGAGCATTGGTTCTAAAATATTTGATAAGTTCTTAGTAATATTATCAACTTCTCGGCTATAAAAATCTCCTAAATAGTTGAGGGAGCTATCTAGTTCACCAGTCTTTTCGCCCACCCCTAAAAGTCTGGTTGACATGCGTGGAAAGATTTTCGTTGAACGAGTGCTCAAAGCTTCAGAAATAGACAATCCTCTTTCCACGGCTTTGGCCAAAAGTCTAACCTCTTCTTTATAAGTATAATTGTTTAATACGCCAGCGGTGATATTCAAAGCTTCAACTGCTGGCACACCACTAGTTAATAGAATGCCCAATGTTCGATTGAAATTGGCTAGATTTAGTTGTTTAGAAATATGACCCATCACTGGTAATTTTAATAAAAATTTGTGGGTATATTTTTTTACTTTCTTTTGTCGTAGAGTAAAAAATCCACCAACCACCACAGCCACTAGTATAACCAAGATTAATAAACCATGTTCTTCAAAACCCTTAGCCACAGCAATCAAAATTCTAGTCGATAATGGTAGCTCGACAGTCATGGTTTCAAATAGTTTTGTCATCTTTGGTAGAATAAAATAGACCAAGATAAAAGCCAACCCAAAAGTAGCAATCAGGACAATCATTGGATAAATTGAGGCTGATTTTATTTTTTTCTTTAATTCATAGCTTTTTTCCATCTCACCAGCTAGATACTCAAGATTGGCAGCTAAAGTACCACTAGTTTCGCCGACCGCAATCATATTGATAAATAATTCAGAAAACTCCTTAGGATAAAGGGCCAGGGAAGAAGATAGAGTATGACCATTTACCACTCTAGCCGACACTGCTGTCAATATTTTTCTTAATTTTGGATTGCTAGCTTGCTCCACTAAGATTTCCAAGGCTTCAGCCATATTGACACCTGCCTTGATCATAATTGCCAAATGCCTAGCCAACAAGACCTTATCAACAAATTTTATGCCGCCAATCGCAATATCATTTTTTGCCTTCTTTGTTTTACGCTCTACTTTGACGATCTGCAGTGTTTGTTTTTTCAATAATAAAATTGCCGCACCTTTATCAGGAGCTTCGATCTCACCTTTTTTAACAGCACCGTCGGCTGATGTAGCGACATAATCAAATAGCATGGGGGTGGATTAAGTTAAAAATTATAAGTTATGAGTAAAAAGTGAAAAATTAAAGGCTAAGTAGCTAAATACCTAATTAGCTATTAAGAAAATGAACATTGCAGTTTAATAAATAACAATTATCAAGCACCAAAATACAAACAAGAATCAAGCACCAAATCACAAAGACTAAACAATTTGAATATTGAAATTTGTAATTTGTTTGTTATTTGTACAATTTGTACATTGTAATTTAATGATCTATTCTTTCGAAACACGCAAGATTTCTTCGATCGTGGTCTGACCACTGGCTACTTTCTGAATACCATCTTCTAAGATAGTAGTCATCCCCTCTTTGATCGCCTGCACTTTGATCTCATCAGCATTGGCCCTTTGCATGATCATCTCTTTGATCGCTGGCGTTACTTCTAAGACTTCGTAAATACCCATTCGCCCACGATAACCAGAATGATGACAAACAGCACAACCCTTGCTCTGATAAAAACGATAGCTCTTTTTTTTACCCAAGGTCTGAGCAATCATCGGTGCAGTCAATGATTTGACCAATTCTTCATAAGTGATCGTGTAACTAGCCATACATTTGACACAGTTTTTACGAACCAAACGTTGCGCAATCACAACATTGATAGTTGAAGATACAAGAAATGGTTCTGCACCCATATCCATAAAACGAGGGATAGTTGTTGCGGCATCATTGGTATGTAAAGTAGACAAAACCAAATGGCCAGTCATCGCTGCATTGATCGCGATATTGGCTGTTTCTTCATCACGAATTTCACCAACCATGATGATGTCCGGATCTTGTCGCAGGAGTGATCGTAAACCATTGGCAAAGGTCAAATCTGTAGTACGATTGACCTGAATCTGATTAACCCCTTCCATATCATATTCGACTGGGTCTTCCACCGTTGAAATATTTACTTCACGTGAATTGACGACATAAAGGATGGCATATAAAGTTGTAGTCTTACCAGAACCAGTTGGACCAGTAGCCAAGATCATGCCATGCGGTTTTTTGATAGCCTTACTAACAATTTTCAAATCCTTGTCTGAAAAACCTAAACTTTCAAGTCGATACTGCCTATTCTTGGCAGATAATAAACGCATCACCACTTTCTCTCCTTCAGTAATCGGCACAATCGAAACACGAACATCCACTCTGCCATCTTCGGTCATAAATTGTAGTTTGCCATCTTGAGCAGCCCGATGTTCGTCAATACGAAGCTTTGCTAAGATCTTAAAACGTGTAATCAGCAAATCATGAACCTTCTTCGGTAAATCAACGACATCATGCAAAACACCATCAATCCGATAACGAACTAAACTCTTTTTTTCATATGGCTCCAAATGAATATCTGAAGCACCATTTTGATATGCATAAGCAAGTAAGGTATCAGCGATTTTGATCACTGGCAAATCTTCAGCCTTAGCCGACTTTTTTGCCTCTTCGACATTGACTTTCATAATGTCGTCAAATTCTTCTGTGATATTCTTGCGATATTTGTTCAAAGCTTGTTTCAAATCTCGCAAAGTGGCAAAATATGGTTCGATAAATTTGCTACCCTTTTTCTCTAATAAGTGGATAAAATCCAAATTGCCAGGATCGTGCATCGCTACCTTCAAAGTATCTCCAGCAATACTATAAGCAATCGCCATTTGATTCTTAGCGACAACTTCTGGGATGACGGCTAAGGCCTCATCTTCAATCTCAGTATTTTTCAGATTAACATAATGATAGCCTTTACTATCAGCAATTAACTGTCCGAGATTCTCATCTGACATCAAACCCTGATTAACCACTTCTTCCTCGAAGGATTCACCATTATCTTTGGCTAATTCTTCTACTTCTTTCAACTTTTCTTCGGTGATCAAACCGGTTTCCAAAACTATTTTTTTAATATCCTCATTAGTCATTTAATATTTCCTTTATTTTTTTAACAACATCATGAATGGAGATATCACTCTTAATAAAATAATCGACAATGCCATATGACTTTCCTTTGATGATATCTGCTTCCTGACCCAAATTGGATAAAATAATAATCGGAATTTTTTTCAATCCCTTATCAGATTGCAATTCCTCCAGCACTTCAAAGCCATCCTTGCCAGGCATCACCAAATCCAAAAGCACCAAGTCTGGTTTCAACTCCTTAATCTTGGCTAGCGCTTCATTACCGTCTGTAGCAATCTCCGCATTGATCCCTTCCTTAGCTAATTTTATTTTGTATATCTTGGCTAAGAAATGATCATCCTCAGCAACCAATACTTTTTTATCTTGCTTAGTCATATATTTTAAAAACTATTTATTAACAACTTGCGCCAAACTACGTGTACCTTTTTTAGCTTTACTGCCAATCAATGGTAAAGTTAAATAAAAAGTACTGCCCTGACCCTCGGTGGAAGTAAAACCAATATGTCCATCTGATAGCTCAACTAACATCTTGGCAATATAAAGACCCAAGCCAGTTCCTTCAGTTTCCATCTTGATCACATTATTGGCGCGGAAAAACTTTTCAAAAATTCTTTTTTGTTGTTCTATTGGTATACCATGACCCTGATCTGTGATCGCTAAATAAAGATCCTGATCCTTGATTACTAGGTCCACTTTCACTGTCGTGCCCTTATCTGAATACTTGATCGCATTGGATAGTAAATTTTGTACCACTTGCCCGATCAATGAAGGATCAATGCTGATCTCCGGTATTGTCACTGTTTGTAAATCGATCTTAATCTTCTTCTTCAGGGCCAAAGATTCACTTTCTCTAATAATACTAGTCAATAATGCTGTAAAATCAGTAGGTACTGGAGTGACATTGAGCTTAGCATCCTCTAACCTGGAAACGTTCAACAGGTCATTAACTAAGTATATCATGCGCTTATTAGACTCCAAAGTGTCATTTAAGATATCTTTTTGTTCATCATTGATAGATCCCAAATCACCAGCCAATATCATTTCAAGAAACCATCTAATAGCCGAAAGTGGTGTCCGCAATTGATGCGAAGCAACAGAGACAAATTCGGACTTAACATTCTCAATTTCTACATTTCTCGTAATATCCCGAATGACAATGACAGCACCTGAAACATTTTTATCAATATTTCTAAACTTACTAATATTTATATCAAAAAATCGATGATGCTCATCCTCCGGCAAAACAACTCGATTGATCGTAAATACATTTTCTTCGGTACTTAAAAACTGATCAATGGCAATATCTTTTTGTTTAGCATCATGAAAATTTACGATCTGATCAAAACTTTTACTGACCGAAGTGACCGCTAAATCAAACATTGTACCAGCGGCAGGATTGAACATCATAATCTTGCCTTGTTGATCGGTTACAATCACAGCATCACCAATACTATTGATAATAATTTCAATTTTATTTCTTTGTTCTTCAGCTTTATGCTTTTCCAGCTCCACATCCTCCAAAATATTGAGCATGGCTGTTTTTGATCCTTGTAATTCCTGATTCGTGGAGAGTAATTCTTTGGTTCTAGCTCGCACCTTGATTTCTAACTCCTGCTTGGCTTGCAGAACTTCAGTGGTCATCTTATTGAAACTGTCTGCTAGCTTGGCAATTTCATCCTTGGTTGTGATCTTAACTGTAACATCAGTCTCCCCAGCCATGATTTTTTCTACTGCTGTAGTCAATTTTCTAATTGGTCTAGAAATTGCTCGCGCAATAATCACAGCCAAAGTTAAAATCAAAATAAAACTTGCTAGTAGTGGAACTAATAATGTATGTCTGATCAAGTTAACCATTTCTGGCCAAGTTGAAAACGGCGCTAAATAGAAAACCAAAGCCAAAGTCAAAAAAATCAAAGGCAATAAAGAACTGATAATAAACCAGGCCAATAAACGATTGCGAACTCTGCGAGGATATTTAACCATTCATGCGATCTTTTAATTTATTTTGGACTTCATTGATCTTCATATCTTTATCGATCATCATATTCATCGCTGATTCCAGCTCTTCTGACACTTTCTGATACTGATTGCTTTGATTTTCCAACTTCAACTTACATGTTTCCAGATCATGCTGCAGCTCACCAATCTTAGTGACATTGCCAGACTCAGATAAAGCGTCCCGAATCTTCTTTTCTTGCCAATAATAGAAGAAAATAAAGACCAAAATCAGCAAAATATTGGCAATACTGGCAATAAACATATAGTACAGTTTGTTTTGAGAAACACTAGCAACATCAAAAATGATCTGCTGTGGTGTAGTAATCAATAAAACAAAATCTTGCCCCTCAAAACTCATCGGCATCCAGACTGCCCATTCCACACCACGCCGCTCAGCATCCCAAGTCCAATATCCTTGTCCTTCGGAATTTTTATTAATTTCATCTACCAATTGATAATAATGATCAGCACCAGCTGTTTCTGACTGGACTTCAATAAAATCTTTGATATTCTGACCCGGATACTTATCTAAAAACATCCGATAATTATCAAAAATAGGACTACCATTTTGAAAAATAAAGACATCACCATAAGTTGTTGGTGAGATAGGGCTGCGTTGTTCACGGAAATAATCCTGCGGCAATTTGCTTAAATCTAAAGTTGGATTGTTTTGCACGTGATTGACTAACCAATTATTCAGTGAACTACTAGCCACTCTTAAGACATCTCGCTGGACATCTTGAAAAAAGTACACTGTACTCTCTTTATTGCTATTATCAGCCATATAAACTCCCCACCATAAAAGGCTAGAAAAAATGACTGTAATAATGATAATTACTCTGCGCATATGGATATTGGTTAGGTATTTAGGTAATTAGGTATTTAGGTTGTAAATAGTTTAATAGTTATTTAGTTAAATGGTTGAATGGTTAAATGGTTGAATAAATCTTTTCACTTTTAACTTTTACCTTTTAACTTCTTTAGTTCTTCTTTCAATTCCACCATCTTCAGCTCTCTGCCAATCATCAGTTTATTAAAACGATTCAACTCACCCACTTTTTGCTCCAATTGCTCAGCTTTGGCTTTCAACTCTGTTTCTGACTCTTTGACCTGACGATAAAGCCTCTTCATCTCTGTCATATTGGAAATTAAAAGTTTTTCTTTTTGGACTAATAATTCTTGTGCACGTTCATAAGCCAAAGTCTTTTGCCGAGCTTGCAATTTAGCTTCTTGTAATTCCTTGCTAACCCCCTTGGCTTGTGTAATATTTGAAAAACTAACTAAGAAAATAGGACTCTGATCAGTAAAACTGATAGCTTTGATCTGTAAATCAGCAAAAAATGCATCTTTCCGCAATCGCAACAAATTTATTTGCCAACTCTTATCTATTAATGGGCTAAGTTCACCCATAATAGCAACTAAATCTGCCTCTTTGGCAAATAAAAAATTCCATTTTTTTTGACCCACCACTTCTTCAGTGTCATAACCAGTTTCTCGCTCACAACCCTTACTCCACAGCATAATCCTGCCATCTTGATCGATCACAAACAGTGGCTGCTCTAGCAGATTCCACAGCTTATTAAAATCTTTTTCTTTTAGCATAAATAGCATAAACAAAAAACTATCATCGTTTGATAGTATAATAAAATTCAAATAAATCGCTTAATTGTGTTTGTACAGAAGCTAAATAGGCCACCATTACAAAAATCAACTTGTTGTTTTTATTTTTGACCATAAAACATAAATTTTCTGTTAAAATTATAACATAAAACTTACATTTTTGAAAGAGATGCGAGTTAATAAAAAAAATAATCAATAACTAATCCATATTACCTCTTAAATTCTATTCCAAAGCTTAATTAGTATTGAACACCTCATATGGTGTTAAGTAGTTATG
>PFMC01000083.1 GCA_002785295.1 Candidatus Komeilibacteria bacterium CG_4_10_14_0_8_um_filter_37_78 | reverse complement strand
ACTCCAGACCGAGAAAAAGACTTGGCTGGAAGACCCCTTATGAGGTATTCTATGAAAAGACAGGTGTTGCACTTCGAGTTTGAATGTACCCTAACTATTATTGACAAAACTTAGTTTTTTTGCTAAGTTTTTTTGTATTAATAGTAGTAAATTGACAATATATTTAAGAAAGAGAAGGAGAATGAATGAAGATTACTAATCATCAAATGGCCACTTTGTGCTATTTAATTTCAAGGTCTGGGGATATTTCTGAAAACGGCAAGAAGATTCTTCAATTGATGTTGGTTAAATCAAAGAATTTAACTAAACCGGTATGTGTGAGTATTGGGCAAGAACAGTTTGGTGAAGTAGCTAATGAACTTGGCTATGGCGTACATGACATGCTATCTGCTAATGGTACAACGCATATGCATCGTTGGTTTGATTTATTGGGGATAAAATTTGGTTTCAGTAGTCATTGTGGTAGGTTTGTTGATGGTGATCTTGATCATAGCGTTTCAGGGTATTATACTTGTTGGTTGTCAACAGATTCCTATGACAAAAAAGCCGAATTAATACCTATTGAAATGTCAGATATTGAGAATATCAAATTATTTGACTGGAAAGATGTAAGTCAATTTAGAGACGACGAGCCAAGAATGGTGAATCTGTTTGAATTAAAACATATTATTGCCAGAAAGTTGGAAAAAGAGGGGGCATAAATTAATATCAAAAATAACAGCGTTCCGCAATGTGGGATGCTTTTTTATTAAGTCTATTAATGTTAAAATATAGATATGAAGAAAATCATGAACAAAAAGTTACTGCAAGTTGCTTTAATGCAATCATTGGGTCTAGCTATCTACTGTGCAATTGTTGCCAGTTTGATTTGGTTTCTAGATACAATGAATGTTGAGCCACCAGGATTTAGTGGTATTGTCTTCTTTCTTTTCTTATTGGTTTTTTCTGCAGCGGTTTGTGGATTGCTATTTTTTGGCTATGCAGCAAACTTAGCTTTGAATAAGAGAATGACAGATGCGGTCGCAGTAGTGGGTTATACAATTGGTTTTTGTATGATCTTACTAGCTATTGTCTTGGCAGTTGTGTTTGCCTTAACTTAAACCCTGGATGAAAAAAAACGTTTTATTATCTTTTTTATTGTTCTTCTATTTATTATAGGATGGAGTTTTTTTGTGTATCAAATTGGACCAGAGCAATTAGTGGAAAGAATAGGAGTGCATAATGGTTATTTGTTGGCATTTCTTGTCACTCTATTTGGTGGTAGCTCTACTTTTACATCCTTAGCCCATGTAACAACTGTTTCAACATTAGCTTTGGGGGGCTTAAGCCCTTTTATTTTGGCTTTGGTTGGTGGTGTTGGTTTGTTCTTGGGTGATTCTGTTTATTTTTATTTAGGACATAGGGGGAGGAAAGTAGTTTCAGATAATAAATATGTAAACATGTTTGTGAAATGGATTAATAAATTACCACATTGGTCAGTTGGTATTGTGGTCTATGTTTATTTTAGCTCCTTTATGCCTAATGATTTTATGTTGATCTTATTTGGTCTTGGCAAGTATTCATACAAAAAATTAGTAATTCCTCTTTTGTTAGGGGATATAACATTTATTTTCTTAGTAGCATATTTAGCGGCTCAAGGAATAAAGTTATTTAATTAAAATGCAATATTATCTATTTTTATTTGTAGCCGGTAGTGTTCTGGGATATTGTTTAGAGTTTGTTCATAATTTTTTCAATAAAAATAGCAAACGAAAAAATCCCGGTTTGCTTTATGGACCATATTTACCAATTTATGGTTTTGGCTTTTTACTGTTTTATTCAATTTTTGCTACAAGTTGGCCCTTATTAATTAAATTTCTATTATTTACTTGCGCAGCAACAGGCATCGAGCTACTAGCCGGCTTAATTTATATAGAATTATTCAAGGTAATGCTTTGGGATTATAGTCATAAGCGTTTTAATTTCAGAGGGTTGATTTGTTTGCAGTTTTCAATTTATTGGTTAATCTTAAGTATTGTATTTTATAACTTTGTTTATCCTTATGTAGATTTTTCTTTTGCCAATGGTTTTATGTGGCAACTAATAATATTTATTGTTATGGTTGTAATGATTATTGATTTCATTATTGCCAATATTAAGAAAATTAAATAAGAGTTAATAAGAAAAGGACTACCAGTTATGGCAGCCCTTTTTGCTGTATGAATATTTATTACCCACGGAGCAGGTTGATGGACATTGCGGGGTGATAAATATGTATGTTTGGATATTATAGCGGACAGCTTGTTTTGTCAAGCAGTGTTTTTAGTTATATAATCAAAGAATTAATAATTAATAAGAAAAATATGTCTAAGACATTTATAGATAATCTGGAGTGGCGTTCGGCCATTAAAAAATTTGATCCAGATAAAAAGGTAGCAGGTGAATTACTGGATAAAATAATTAAAGCAATTCGTTTTACTCCTAGTTCATATGGCCTGCAACCTTATCATGTATTTGTGATTAGTGAGCAAGATTTAAAAGACAAGATGAAGACTATTACTTTTATGCAACCACAAGTGGGTGGTTGTTCTCAGATGTTGGTCTTTTGTGCTCGTACAGATTTGCCAGCTAGGGTCGATCAATATATTGAGGACGTTAGCAAAGGTGATCTTTTAGCGAAAACCAAATTGCAAGGTAAAAAGCTATTAATTATGAATAGTATTGGTAAGAAAAGTGAAGAAGATCTTTTAGAGTGGAGCAGACGCCAGACATATATAGCGCTGGGTTTTGCGATGGCAGCTTGTGCAGAATTGCAAGTAGATTCTTGCCCAATGGAAGGCTTTAACCCCATGGCCATGGATCAGTTATTAGAACTTCCTGAACATCTGCACTCAGTTGTATTATTACCGATTGGTTATCGAGCAGAAGAGCCACAGCGTGATAAGTTCCGTTATTCAAACGAAGATTTATTTACAAATAGATAAATACTTGCCAAATCACATATTTTGTACTAAGTTGAACCTATAATAGATATTTGAAAAATAGGAGGTTTTGGCATGAAAAAGAATATTGAAAGTGTAATAATCTCGGCTATTGGTATAGAAAGAGAGATTATGACTCTTCAATCGGATGAGAAAAAGATACGGGCAAGATGGAATCGTCGTTATCAAAGCTATCTGAGAGCGGCAGAACAACTTGCAAAACTCACCAGGTATCATACGATAAAAGAAGCTGATCTCAAGAAGAGAGTTTTAGCTTGGACAAATGAGTCTAAATCATTGACAGCCTTGCGTGATGCAAAAAGAAAAGCGATTGAAGAAGCACACGAACGTTTATCAAAGGTAAATATTCGCATAGCAGAGTTAAAAGCAGAAGATGATGCTTTGCAAAGTAATGTGGATAATATTGTTGATCAGGTATTTGCATTGAATGTATCAGTCACAGCTGCATTTGAGGCTCGGAATACTTATTTGAATTCACATGTATTCAAACAATTGGTTGAAGAAAATGGGAGTGTACGCTCTCAGATAACCTTTATCAATCGTGCGCAGACGCGGAAGGTTGTAGCTTTGACCAATAGTATCACTTTGGTTCGTCCAGATTTAGCTGAAGAAGCGAAGCAGTTGATTGAAGCCTTCTTTGGTCAATTCAAAGAAAAAATAAAAAAAGATGTGCCGCTGGAAGTGCAAGCTCTTTATCAGATCACTTCTGAATTATTGGTTGAGAAAACCACTTTCAGAATCGGTCCAACTCTTTATCGGTTCATTAGTTTATCTATTGATCCGGAATTGTTTCCAGAGCTCAAGAAGGCTCAGGATTTATTGAAGAGTAGTTTGCGCTCTGAAAAGACTGGTTCTTATATCAGGCTTTATCAGAGGGAAAATAGGCAGGAGAATTGGATTGCCATCAAAAGAGCATAAATAAATTAGCCCCGTCGTGCTTAGCGCGATGGGGTTTTTGTATGGTAAAATAAGGAAGTATGAAAATAGGAATTTTTGATTCAGGACTGGGGGGATTAATTCTCTTGAAAAGCATAAGACAGCAATTGCCAGATTATGACTATGTTTTTATTGGCGATACAGCTAATATGCCCTATGGTAACAAATCACGGGAAGAAGTCTTGTCTGCTGTAAAAAAATGTATTGATTTTTTAATAGATAAAGAGTGCGAATTAATAATTTTAGCTTGTAATACTGTGTCTGCTGAAGCCCTGCGGAAGCTGCAAGACAGTTATTTGGCAGACAATTATCCAGACAAAAGAGTATTAGGAGTGATTGTGCCAACAGTTGAAGAAATAGCAAGAGATGAGGACATCAAAAGATTGGGGATCATTGCTACACCGAGAACAGTTGACTCACAAGTTTATATTCATAAATTAGCTGAGCTTAGACCCGATATTATAGTTTATCAAAATGCAGCAACGGATTTAGCATTTCAGATAGAGAATGATAATCAAGAGAAAATTAGTCGACTCGTGGGAGAGTATCTAGAACCTTTGATTGCTGAAGAGATAGATGCTTTGGTTTTAGGATCAACTCATTATGTTTTAGCTAAGGATATTATTGAGAGCTACTTACCAAAAGATATAAAGATTATCTCGCAAGACAATATAATTCCACAAAAGATAAAATTATATTTAGACAATCATCCTGAAATAGAGAGTAGACTCAGTAGAAAAGGGGATTATCAGTTGTATGTTACAAAGAGTAATGCAATTTATGAGAAACTCAACAGTGAATGGTTTGGTGGTGGGCAGCTTCACGAAATTAAACTATAATAAGATTATGAAATTAGCAGATAAAATATATCCAGCCATTACTATTTGTCCCAAATATTCTTGGCGCTATAAGTTGGGAGAAATAAATAGTTTGGGCTTGAAAGAGGTTTCTTTGTTTCCAACCTTTCCTATATTTGACAAAATAGCTGTGCGCCGAGAATTTTATCAAGCTATTGAGCAAAGTTGTATTAAGTATATTCCACACGTACATATTCGTAATGACTTTAAGCAGTGGGAGCTTGATTTTTTTTATCACAACTATGGCACTAGAGCTTTCAGTATTCATGAGAGTTTTTCAAAGGATTTATACAAGTGGCCAAAATATCACAAGTTTCTCTATCTTAAATATGATTATGATAATAGTATTAGCACAAAAGATAGTTTTAAAGATGTAGGTGGTTTATGTATTGATTTTGCTCACTTATGGGCTAGTAAGAATAGGATAACCAAGGAGTATCAGAGGGTTAAGATAGAAATTAAAAAATACAAAGTCGATTGCAATCATTTGAATGGCTACTCACATCGTTACAAGCATGATCTATATTATGTCCGTTATCAGCATCAGCTAGATTATCTCAAAGAAATACCAAAGAAGTATTTTTCTAATATTATTTCTCTGGAAATGAACAATAGCATTCGCTAGCAACTAGAGTACAAAAAATATATTGTTAGATTGCTAAATAGCTAATTTTAGTTGCATTTCAGTAGATAAGTGCTATCATTACTATATAGATTATTAACGCACAATATATGTGGGAAGAACTACTTTATAATCCAAAATTCAAAATTGTAATTTTGGTTTTTGTGATTTTATTAATTATTAGTAATGTGATTACTGTCTATGCTTTATTTTTTAATGATGACAGTGATGAAGTTGTGTATTTTGATGAGCAGATCTTGGATGATGATTTTGACCTAGGTTTTGATGATGATCAAATCGATAATGACAATACTCAAACCATTGCACAAGATTCTATTGTTGTCGATTGGGCTGAATGGCCAATTGAAACAAATATTTACGATTTCTTAAACAGAACAGATGTTGAAGAGTATGTAGCTTCGATTGAAGGATATTTTTCAACGGCTTGGGATTTTATCAGCACCTTTGAAGTATTTAAAGTGGGTGACGTCAAGCAGGGATTATATGTTGGAAAGGAATTATTTATAGTAACCGTAGTGCCGATGGGTCCGGCACCGCGAAAACATATGTTAAGGGTAATTAAAGAGGGTGATTCACATATTATTTTGGAGAAGTATTCCGATCAATTGTGGACGCCTCATATGGAATTCTTTACAGAGTATTCAGACATCACGATTGCAGACTTTGAAACACCTGAGTTTATTGCAATTCCAAATTCAGATTATAGGCTAGTTCAAACTGTAGACGAGCCATTTTTGTTTGTGAATAGTTATAGTCAACCAGTTAAGGTTTTCAAATATAATGGCATTGATTATGTCTACAAGGATGTAGATAAAAAATGCTTTTTAGTCAGAGCAAAAGATGGAACAGCAAGGGAGTACAATCTTGATCTAGACTTTTTGGGTATTGTTAATAGTGATTTAAGCAAAGGAAGCGTGCCTACTATTTTGAATTTCACCTTATTGAATGGCGATAAAAATACAGAAGAATATATGTACCGAACGACTGGCGGTTGTCGTGGCTATATAAACTGCTTTAATTATGTTGATTATATTGACGATATTTCTTCATTAAAAAAAATTGGTCAAGCCTCTAATGGAACTGCGATTTACACTTTAGCAGATATTACTATTAAAGACAGTAATGGTGCAAAAATGTCTGTCTTAGAATCTATGTATGATCTATATTATCCAGGCTATGATAGTGAAACTAATGAACCTAAAGAGAAAATGGCATCCGCGGATTTTGTTAATGAAAATCCAATTATTTTCTGGGTTGATCCACTTGGTCAGTATCTGGCATTTACCAATGCCAAGTATATAGCAGCCGTTGAGTGTGGTAAGCCAGTAATTTACCTTTATCCAGAGGAAGAAACAGATATCTCTGTGAAGGTCAGTCCAAACGGTGGTTTTACCAAAGTTGAACCAGAGTATAATGAGGGTTGGAATGTTTTAGCGAACCCTCAAGGTGAGCTTTATAATTATGCTGATCAGAAGATATATCCATATTTATTCTGGGAAGGTATTGGTTTTGATTATCGTTTGCCAGAACAAGGTTTTGTTGCCGCTCAAAAGGATATTGAGAATTTCTTGGTTAATAAATTGTCATACTTAGGCTTAATCAAGAGCGAGTATGATGAGTTTATAGATTTTTGGTTGCCAAGAATGCAAGAGCAGCCATTTTACTTTATTACTTTCTTGCCACAAGAAAAGTTTGATGTCTTGGCACCACTAGAGATTGTACCAGAGCCAGATACTGTAATTAGAGTTTTCATGGATTACCGTGGACTAGATCAATACCAAGAAGTTGCTGAGCAACAATTAGAGAAAGGTGAGAGACTTGGTTATACAGCTATTGAATGGGGTGGAGCAATGCATTACTAGATATGAGAATTTCTAAAAATCTAATTCTATTATTTGTTGTATTAATCCTGCTTGTTATTCAAGTGGGATTAATCTTTTCTTATTATTATCAAGAGGAACGTGAGGAAATAGTAAATACCGTAGATTCACAGAAAGCATATGATGATTACCAGGTTTTGCAGTCATATTTTATGAATCCAGATTTTTATGATAGTGCTTATCAAGAAGCAGCGCCAGAAATAGTTGATCCTTTTTCAGATATCTATGGTGGTATTATTCCACATCATTTAATTGTTAAAGATTATCTGGCTTCATATTTTAATGGACTTAAGGATCGTTATCAGACAGTGGTTTTAATTGGACCAAATCATTTTGATTCTGGATCATCAAATATTTTATTATCTCAGGCTGTTTGGCAAACACCATATGGCAAAATTTTTCCCAATGATCGGGTAATAGAAAAACTGGCAGAGGATTTTCCAATAGATGAGGATGCTTTTTTTGCAGAGCATTCTATTACTGGTTTAGTTCCCTTTATTAAGAAGTCATTACCGAGTGCTGAGATAGTGCCGATTATTTTGAAGGTCAATACACCTAATAGTGAGTTGGAAGAACTTTTGACTATACTTGGTAATAGCATTGATCCGGCTAATACTTTGGTTTTGGCTAGTATTGATTTTTCTCACTACCAGACAGCACTGTCTGCAGATTTTCATGATGCAAAAAGTATTAATACAATCAGAACTTTTAATTATGAAGCTATTCCAAGGTTGGAGATTGACTCGCCACCTTCTTTATTTGTGCTTCTTAAGTATTTAGATTTCATTGATGCTCGTACTAGTCAATTAGTTTATTCAACGAATTCGAGCATTTTAATGGGAGATCCAGATGAGCCAGGGACGTCGCATCAATTTTTTTATTTTAACAAAGGTGAGGTAGTAGAAAATAAATTGCTTAGCTTTCTTTTCTTTGGAGATATTATGCTTGATCGTCATGTTAAGACATTGCTTGATCAGAATGGTTTACCTTACTTAATGGATACTATTGCTGGAGAGGAGAATAGATTTTTCAGTGGGATGGACCTGGTCAGTGCCAATTTAGAAGGAGCGATTACAAAGAATGGTGATCATTATCCACCAGTTGCTGCTAATGATTTTGCTTTTTCTTTAGAGAGGGTAAAAGACTTACTGGATTATAATTTTAATTTCTTTACAATTGCTAATAATCATTTGAGTGACCAGGGTTTTCAAGGTGTGGAAGAAACAAGAGAGAACTTAGATCAATTGGATATTGATTATGTTGGGTGTGTTGATGCCCAGGTTAGTGATTGTTCTACTACTGTTGTCGAGATAGATGGTTATCAGATTGGAGTGGTGGGTCTTAGTATGGTTTATCATGATTTTGAGATAGCAGAGATTGCTCAACAAGTTATTAAATTAAAAGAGGGGACAGATTTTATTATTGCTAATGTTCATTGGGGAGTGGAATATACTCATTATTTTAATGATCATCAGCAAGATATTGCTCATCAGTTGATAGATAGCGGAGTAGATATGATTATTGGTCATCACCCGCACGTTGTGCAAGGTATGGAAGTCTACAATAGCAAACCAATATTTTACTCTTTGGGAAATTTTATCTTTGATCAATATTTCTCAAAAGAAACGCAAGAGGGTTTGGGTGTGGGAATTACTATTAATGACAGTGGTGCTGATCTATATTTATTTCCTTATCAATCAGTTAATAAATACTTAGAGTTATTAAGTGGTAAAGAAAAAGATATTTTTTATACAAATTTTATGGAATGGTCAGAAGGCTCAATTGATATGCAGAATGGCAAAATAAGTATTTAAATGGTAAATAAAAAACCGTCCTACGATTAACACTCAGGACGGTTTCATTAATAGTGATCATGATAAATTGTCGTACCAGACAATTTTTTTTCTAACCAATCAGTAAAATTGAAACTGATCATTATCAGAATGACAAAGATTAGAGTAGATAGCCAACTAAGCTCTGTCAAAGATAATGGTTTGCTTTGCATCATACTTTTGCCAAAGACAATATCAATGTGGACGATTAGATAAAGCGAAGCATAGCTAAGCGTTAAAAAAATAAAACGCAGATAGTCTAATACCTTCTATGTTCCAAAGATGAAGAATTGTTCAATCACTGTACTAAATAGCCACATAAAAATGATAGTGACTATGGCAAAGGGAAGTGTAATTTGATAATACACAATGGCTCTAAATAAAAAATGAAAGAACCAAAGGGCTATTATAAAACAAGCTATCACCATGATGGATCTCATATTGTCACTCATTTTACTCCTCTCAAAGTTCAGTTAATGACTGAAGCTTAGTCGAATCCAGGTTCCTTGTCAAGGCAAAAGAAAACCACCCTTATTCTAAGGGTGGTCTAGATTCTTGATACATATTGTAGCCACTATAGCCAGCAATAATGGTGAAGGCGATGGTTAATGTTCTGGCTGCCAAGAGGACAAGAAATTTGACAGTCGAGTTGTCAAAGTATTTATAGGCAGTGACAAAAAATGTAATGGTGAATTCATTTGCTATCAGTAAGACAATGATGCCAACAGTTAAGGCATTAATGTTTTTTAAGATGATGTCACGTTTGAATTGCCAGATTTGCAATACTGTTATCAAAATGATACCAAGTACTGTATACCATGGAGATATTTCAAACAGTGAGAATGGATCAGTGTATTCTCTGTAGACAGCATGATAATACATGGTCACTGACATCATCATCATAATAATGACTACTACAAAAAAACAGAATTTAAAAATATCTCTCAGGGTTATGACTTTGATCATTTTTTACCTCACTTTGTTAAGGGACGATTAGTTTCTTTTAGTCTAGTGCAGTTTGAATTAAGTGTCAATTTACGATAGAATAGTCTGGCTCCCCGTCAATTAGTGTGATAGTTTAGTATCCAAATCAGTGGTAAAAAGGCTAAAGTAATTTTGGCAATATAGTGGTCAATATTTCTAAA
>PFMC01000081.1 GCA_002785295.1 Candidatus Komeilibacteria bacterium CG_4_10_14_0_8_um_filter_37_78 | reverse complement strand
ACTTATTCATAGTGTTTTTAGGCTAAATAATCTTATCTTAATAGCCTAGAATACCACACTGTAAAGTGTAAACCTTATTGCTGCAATGTTAACAAGGATGTTGCATCTTAAGCAATATTAATTTAAAGTAAAGAATAGCTAAAACCAGCCAATTATTATATAATATTTATACTAATTGATTATTTTTTATGACTTTCAACAAAGAACTACCAAAAGCCTATAATTCTCAAGATTACGAGGATCAGATATATCAAAAATGGGAGGAGTCAGGATTATTTAATCCTGAGGTTTGTGTCGCTCAAGGTATTTGCCAAAAGAATGCAGAGACCTATACGATTGTTTTGCCACCGCCAAATATTACTGACAAACTACATTTAGGACATGGCGTGATGATTGCTATCGAAGACATCTTGATTCGCTATTATCGAATGAATGGTTATCGGACCTTGTGGATTCCGGGTACAGATCACGCAGCTATTGCTACACAGAATGTCGTGGAAAAGAAACTACTAAAGGAAGAAAATAAAACCAGACATGATTTGGGTAGAGAAAAGTTCTTAGAAAAAGTTTGGGAGTTTGTTAGAAATACTCAGAGCACAATTTTACAGCAAATCAGAAAATCGGGCGCCTCGCTAGATTGGTCACGCGAAGCCTTTACCTTGGATGATCAAAGACAAAAAGCAGTACGTAGAATGTTTGTTGAGATGTATCAAGAGGGGGTGATTTATCAAGGCTACCGTTTGGTTAATTGGTGTCCGCGTTGTCAGTCTACTTTGTCTGATGATGAAGTTGACCATCAGGAAACTAGTGCAAAGTTTTATACTTTTCAATATTCTAAAGATTTCCCTTTTGCTATTTCTACTACTAGACCAGAAACAAAATTGGGTGATACAGCAGTAGCGGTAAATCCCAAAGACAAGCGTTATCAGAAATATATTGGTCAGCAATTTGATCTAGATTTTTGTGGCGTGACATTGCATTTGAAAATAATTGGTGATCCGCAAGTAGATATGAAGCTCGGTACTGGAGCGCTTGGAGTCACGCCAGCACATAGTATGATTGACTATGAGATGGCAATGAAAAATAAACTAGAAATTGTTAAAGTCATTAATGAAGAGGGTAGGATCGAGGATGGGATGGGAAACTTTTCTGGACTATCAGTATTAGTTGCTCGTCAAAGAATTGTTGATCAATTAAGAGACTCAGAACTTTTAATTAATGAGGAAGATATAAATAATAATCTGTCTATATGTTATCGCTGTGACACTGCTATTGAGCCACTACCTTCAAAGCAATGGTTTGTTAGTGTTGATAAAAAGTTAAAACGATTAAATGGTAAATCGTTGAAAGAAGCTGCTATTGATGTGGCAAAAAAGCAAAAAGTGAAATTTACCCCAGACAGATTTTATAAGAGATATATTGATTGGATGGAAAATTTGCATGATTGGTGTATTAGTCGGCAGATTTGGTTTGGTCATCAACTGCCTGTTTGGTATAAGGGGGATGAAGTTTGGGTGCCCAAGAAAGATACTGAGTTAGTATTAACAAGGCACGCTCTGACAGATTGGAATCAAAAGGGGATTATTCAGGGAAAGACCGATGTGCCACTAGATGAATTAGGAATTGAGGATTTGAAATCTAAGTTAAATATATTTAAAGAACAGGGTTTTGATTTGATAATTTGTTCACCACTGATGAGGGCTAGGCAAACAGCAGAGATTATTAATGAAGAGCTGGGTGTTCCCATTATTATCGAAGACCTATTAAAGGAGAGAAACTACGGTGTCTTTGAAGGCCGTAAAGTAGCTGATATTAAAAAAGCATTTCCTGAATATTATCAGGACAAGATTAATTATAAAGTAGAGCAAGCAGAGACATATCAAGATTTATCTGTCAGAGTGAAAAACTTCTTAGATAAGGTTATCAAAGAACATTCGGACAAGAAAATTTTAGTTATTTCTCACCATGCCATGGTTAGAACTTTTCAGATGGTGATGAATGGAGAGACAGACAATCAGAAATTATCTGATTATAAATTGCCCTTTGGTGAAGTAGCTAGCTATCATATTCTAGACGACAAGTATGATTTATCTGACTGGCAACAAGATACAGATTCACTAGATACTTGGTTTTCTTCAGGAATGTGGACTTTTTCTACGCTTGGTTGGCCTGACAAAACAGCTGATTTGAAAAATTATCATCCTACACAAATGCTCGAGACTGGCTATGAGATTATTACGCTCTGGGTGTCGCGGATGATCATGATGACTTTGTTTGCTATGAAAGAGATTCCTTTTGAGGATGTTTATTTACACGGCATGGTCCTAGATAAGGACGGTAAGAAGATGTCTAAGTCTAAGGGGAATGGTATTGATCCTTTTGATATCATTAGTAAATACGGTGCAGATGCCATGCGCTTATCCTTGGTAATTGGTTCGACACCGGGCAATGATACTCGTTTAAGTGAAGATAAGATTGCAGCCTTTAGGAATTTTACTAATAAGCTTTGGAATATTGCTCGTTATATTTTAAGTAGTATTGATTTTGACAAAGCCAGTGAAGAGATTGATCCAAAATCATGTTCACTGTCAGACGGATGGATTCTGGATAAGATGTCTGAGCTGATCACCAATACTAGAAAGAATATTGAGGAATATAAATTTTCACTAGCCGGAGAACAGATGAGAGACTTTACTTGGAATGATTTAGCAGATTGGTATGTGGAAGTTAGTAAATTTGAGAAAACAAACAAGGACGCTATTCTTTTGATGATCTTGAAAGATCTATTAAAGTTGTGGCATCCATATATGCCTTTTGTAACAGAGACTATTTGGCAAGAGATTGATAGCAATAGCATGTTAATGGTCGAGCAGTACCCTGACAGCAAAGTTTATGACAAGCTAGTTAAGAAAGCCAAGCTTCAGACAGCTGACTTTGATTTAGTAAAAAATATTATTACAGCCATTCGTAATATTCGTGCGGAGTACCAAATTAAACCAGCTCAGAAAATCAAGGTTATTCTTCACGCTGGTAAGAAGGCTGAATTATTGAAAGCACAAAGTGAAATAATTAAAAACTTATTTACCAGAATAGATATTTTAGAAATAGAGGTAAGTGGAGATAAGCCAGGGCAAGCTGCCATGGCCGCTGTGCAAGGAGTAGAGATCATTGTTCCTTTGGCAGAATTAATAGACATTGCTAAAGAAAAAGATAGGATCAGCAAGAGAATTGATGAATTACAAAAATTAGCAAAGGGTATTGATGCTAAGCTCGGCAATGATGCTTTCAAGAAAAATGCTCCAGCTGCTATAATTACTAAAGAGAATGAGAAGTTAGCTGCATATTTAGACGAGGCAGAAAGGCTTAAAAAACAAAGTGAGAATTTAAAATAAAACTATGGCAAAAAGAAAAAATTTAAGGAGAATGCTATCAGGTATTAATAGACACAAAAACCCCTACTTGGTTTGAGGGGATGTTTGTTGACCTTTGGTCGATTCCACATTTTTTATTCGGTACTTTATGGGCAGGGTTTATTATTTATCTAGGTTGGCCATTCTGGATGGGTTTGCTTGTAGGGATAATAGTAATGATTGCTTGGGAGTTTTATGAGATTTCAGTTTCAGTCAAAGAAGTTATTTATAATCGCACCATGGATGTAGTATTGGGTGTTTTTGGCTATATCACTATGTTTTATCTACTTAATATATTAACAAGAAGTGTCAGTATTTATATTTATATTATTTTATTGATAATTTATATTGTTATCACCACCACTGGTTATTTAAGTCATAAAATAAGCGGTAAGAATAAATTAAGAAAATAAGATGGATAAGTTTGAACAAATTAAACCTAATGAAACTAAAGAAGCGACATTAGATATTTTAAAAGAATCTGGTCGTCAAAAACGATCTAAAGAAGCTGGCCGCAAAGATAGTCGACCAATTATTTCTGCTCCTAAACAACCCTTTAATAAGTTAGATGAAGATGAGGTTTTGGTGGCAGCCAATGAGGAAAAAAAGTATATTGATCCAGATACCGTACCAGTAGAGGCTACTTTCGTCACTAATGATGGAGAGCTTGAAGAAAAAACAATAGTTGAAGATCACCCACCAGTAGATATTTCAGCTTTTGAATTAGAATTAGATGATCCGAATGAAGAAGCAGGACCAATGTCTACAGCTAGTTATGGAGGAAATGGCAGTGTGGAGATAAGACGGGAGGCAGGGGATCATTCAGCAGAAGAAATTAAGGATGTTGGTGATAAAACTATTATAGATAAATTAGATAATATGCCATTTCGAGAATCTACTAAAAAGGATCGTGAGTATTATGATATGATGAAGCAAAATGTAAAAGGCGCTTATCTTGGAGGGCACGAAAAAGGCGGTCATTATCCTAGAAGTAAGGAGAAGGTAGAGGATAAAGAGACTAGAGAATTAAAGAATGGTGGTAAGAGGAAAATGAACGACGAACTGTATGGTGGACCAAATGATAAATCAAGAGAAGATTAATAATTAATAAATAATAATATGGCTTACGATGTACCAGTAGATAAATTGCCTCAAGATGTGCATGATCGCAATAAAGCGATTGAGTCATTGCGTGAGGAACTCAATGCAATAGATTTCTATGATCAAAGAATGCATGTGGTAGTTGATGAAGAGTTAAAGAAGATCATTGCTCACAATCGTGATGAAGAAAAAGAGCATGCTGCTATGTTGATTAAGTGGCTCAGAAAGAATGATCCAGTCTTTGACAAAGAGTTTGATGAACATGATCAAGTATAGAATTAGCTAATATTAGAAAAAAAGAGTGTTTACGGGCACTCTTTTTTGTTATTAAATTGCGACTTTGATGATTATCATCCTCGCTTAACTTACTAATTTTATTGACAAAAGGATTTGTACCGTAAAATTCTATATAAACAAAAAACCCTTCCCGCTGAGAGGAGAGAAGAGTCTTTTGGCTAAAATTAGCTACTTTTACATATTTTCTGGAGTTTCTGTATTGTCAGCTGCAGGCTCAACAGGAGCAGCGGCTGGGGCAGCGTTCTTTTTGCCCATTAAGGCCATTATTACTAAAATAACACCGACAATAAAAATTAACCAATTCAACCATACTGGCTCTACCCAGGCACCTAACCATACTAGGATAGAGTTCAAGACAAAGAAAATACCGACTACTAATAGAGTCATCTTATTCTTTTTCATAAAATTTGCCTTTCTTTACAAATTATTTATTAATACTATATTAACTCCTACATTATAGCAGATAAAACCAGGGATGGGGATAGTTGCATGTTAATAAATATTATATTATAATGATAATAGTTATCAATAATAATGATAATAGTTTCTAATAAGAAGATGCAGATTAAATTAGCTCCCGGCAAGAGATTAACCAGGCCAAAACAAATAATCATTGACTATTTGTCAGTAAAAAGGCAACATATAACTGCTGAGCAGCTTTATGGTTTTCTGAAGGGTGAACAGACTACAATTGGATTGGCAACGATTTATCGCAATCTGAATGAATTATCGGAGTTGGGTCTAGTACGGCGCATCTCTTATGCTGGTCAACCAGTATTTTATGAATATTGCCGAGAGCCACATGCACACTTTTATTGTGAGCAGTGTCATAGTATTCATGACATTCAAGTACCTGACAATTCAATTGATAATCTTAAATACTGGCAAGGACATTATATCAAGGAAACGAAAATTGAATTGCGAGGTATTTGCGAGAAATGTCTGAAAGAGTACTTTATTATGAAATAGTAATTACCAAATAACAAAATTCAAACAAGAATCAAGCACAAAATTATAAGTAGTCAGTTGGTTTAGGTTAAGTGGGGAGTTAGGGTATGGTTATTGGGTTAAGTCTATCATTATTATACCTTACTACTAAACCATAACTCCTCTCTATACCCATACCCAATACCTATTTAGTCTTGAACTTTGAAGTTTAGTATAAAGATATTGGTTATCACACATAACATATCACCTATCACATATTACATATAACCTAGCCCACATATGAAAAAAATATATTTAGATCACGCAGCGACAACATATTTAATTTCTGAAGTTAAAAAAGAGATGGATCTTTTTTGGTCTGAACAATATGGTAATCCATCAGCTCTTTACTCTTTGGGTATGGAAGCGGCTCAAGCCTTAGCTGGTGCACGTGGAAGAGTAGCCAAAATTTTGAATTGTAACTCACAGGAATTAATTTTTGTTGGTTCGGGTACAGAGAGTGACAATCTAGCTTTGCAAGGAGTAGCTAAGACCATGGAGGTGGGCGAGATTATAGTTTCGGCAATCGAGCATGATGCTATATGCAATACAGCAAACTATTTGAAAGACTTGGGTTGGAAATTAAAGATCGCTAAAGTAGATCAAGGTGGTTTAATTGATCAGGAATATTTTAAAAGTTTGATTACAGACCAAACAAAGATTATCAGTATCATGTATGCCAATAATGAAATTGGCACTATTCAACCAATAAGTGAATTAGTAAAGATTGCTAAAAATATAAATCAGGAGATTGTCTTTCACACAGATGCTTGTCAGGCTAGCCCTTACTTAAGTTTAGATGTTAGTCAGCTTGGTGTAGACTTAATGACTCTTAATGCTAGTAAGGTTTATGGTCCAAAGGGTGTTGGCTTATTATATGTTAAGAAAGGCACGAAGATAAAACCTATTATCTATGGCGGTGGACAAGAGTTTGCTCTTCGCTCAGGTACGGAGAATATTCCCGGCATCATTGGTTTCACCAAAGCCTTAGAAATAGCTCAAGCCAAAAGAGACGAAGAAAGTAAACGTTTAATAATTTTAAGAGATAAGCTAGTCAATGAATTACAGGATAAGATAGAGAGGGTGAATTTGAATGGACATCCAAGCAAACGCTTACCAAACAATATTAATTTGACCTTTGAGGATATCGAAGGAGAAGCAATTTTATTACATTTAAATGAGTATGGAATCATGGCTAGTACAGGCTCTGCTTGCGCTTCCCATAGTCTAGACGTTTCTCACGTTTTAAAGGCTATCGGACTGCCTTATGAGCTGATTCATGGTAGTATTCGCTTTACTATGGGTTTGCAGACTACAGAGGAAGATGTTGACCAGGTAGTGAAGGCGATGGTGGAGATTGTCGAGAAACTAAGAGCAATGTCTCCGGTTCATTTGGATCAGGATCAGCATCCCAAGGTTAAACATTAATATATTTAAATATGACAAATACTAAAACAGATCTTAGAGATCAGCAGGGAAAGAGTTGGGTTTATTCAGATATCGTCAAAGAACATTTCTTTCATCCCCAAAATATTTTGCTGCCCGGTGAAGAAGTAGACTACCAAAGTGATGGTCTGGGTTATGTCGGCTCACCAGCTTGTGGCGATATGATGAAGATGTGGATCAAAGTAGATCAAAAAGAAGATCGCATCTTAGAATGTAAATGGCAAACTTTTGGTTGTGCTTCAGCAATTGCTTCAACCTCAATGCTATCTGTCATAGCCACAGAAAAGGGTGGTATGAAACTAGATGATGCGATGAAGATCAAAGCACAAGACATTCTAGAAAGACTAGGTGGCTTGCCCAACAGAAAGATTCATTGTTCAGTCCTGGGAGATAAAGCATTGCAGTCTGCGATCAATGACTATTTTAAAAAAACAGAGCAATTTGATCGAGTAAAGATAGAAGGAGCAAAGATTATTGATGATCAGCTAAAAATCACAGATAAAGACATTGAAGAGGCAGTACTTGAAGGAGCAGACACTTTAGAGAAAGTACAAGTCAAGACCAAGGTGGGTACAGGAGACCCAAGTTGCTTACCAGAAGTTGAGCAACTGATAAAGTTTTATCAAGATAAGTATTATGGTTAGATTACAAATTACGAATTATTTACTAATATACAAATTAGATTGATAGTTATTTGTAATATTTGTAGAGATTTGTAAATTAGTACTAATAATTAATCGACAAGAAGATGGAATTAATCACTTATGCAAAAAAGGTAGGACCAGAAAAAGCAGATTTGTTCTTCTATCCAGTTCTACAAAATGAAAAAGAAATACAGAAATTGATCAAGAGCTTTCATTATAGTGATGAGGCTACTATTTTGACACGCCTTACTAAGGAAAAATTTGTCGGCAAGAAGGGTCAATTCTTTTTGATCCATCGTGATGATTTAGCGATGGTAATTGTTGGTACAGGCCAAAAGTTAAAACTAGAAATCGAAGATTGGCGTGAAGCTACTGGTTTGCTTGTTTCTTTCCTTAGAAAATACGAGGCTAAGAATATTGGATTATTAACTAGTAGTTGGCTTAAAGGAAATAATAATATTTTCCAATTAGGCTTAGCCCTCGCTGAGGGTATAAACTTAGCAAACTATAAGTTTGACAAATATTTAACCAAGAAAGACGAAGAGATAATAGCTGATATTGATAAAGTCATTGTTTATTTGACAGCTGCTCAAAGAGTGAAATTTAAACAAGGTTGGGAGCAGGGACTGTTAATGGCGCAAGGGACTATTGTTGCTCGTGATTTGGTCAATGAACCTGCTGGTGTGATGACGCCAACTTTCTTAGCCAAACAAGCTGAGAAGATTGCTAAAGAAAATAAAGAAATAAAATTGCAGATATTGGAAAAGGCCGATGTTAAAAAGTTGAAGATGGGAGCTTTCCTGGGAGTAGATCAAGGATCTGAAGAACCACTAAAATTTATTCATTTAGTTTACAAGCCAAGTGGCAAAGCAAAAGAGACGATTGCAATCGTTGGTAAGGGTTTGACCTTTGATAGTGGTGGTTTGAATATTAAAGTGGGAGAGGGTATGACAGAAATGAAAATAGATATGGCTGGTTCGGCCAGTGTCATTGGTTTGTTTTCGGTCATTGCAAAATTAAAACCAAAAGTAGAAGTTCATGGTATTATTGCTGCTTGTGAGAATATGCCTTCTGGTAGATCTTATAAGCCTGGTGATGTCCTGACTAATATGCAGGGTAAGACTATAGAGATTGGTAATACTGATGCTGAGGGGCGTGTCACTCTCTCAGATTCACTAGCCTATGCTCAAAGCTTGGGTATTAAGAAGATAGTAGATCTTGCCACTTTGACGGGTGCTTCGATGATTGCTATGGGACCACACTATACTAGTCTTTTTGCTAATGATGATAAATTTGCTAAGGACTTATTAAATGCAGCTAAAGTCACTGGTGAGAAATTGTGGCAAATGCCTTTGCCATCAGAATATAAAGAATTAAACAAAAGTAAGATTGCTGATGTGCGTAATATTGCTAGTACTAGGTCTGGTGGCGCGATTACAGCAGCTCTGTTTTTACAAGAATTTATTGAAGAAGGTGTGACTTGGTCTCACTGGGACATTGCCTCTCCAGCTTTTGCTGAAAAGGCCTTTAATAGTTATACGCCTGAAGGTGGTGTTGGACATGGTGTCAGAACATTACTGAATTGGTTATTGAGTTATTAAATTTTTAGATATGAAAAACCCTCTTCCATTTTGGGAGAGGGTTTTTTTGTTTTGAATAAGTTGGGAGAGCTATTAAAGAATCTTAACTCTTTTATAGATGTCTGGTAGGGCTCGACCATCTTCATCATCATCAAAGCCATAACCAACAAGCCAGTCATCATCAGCATATTGAATGCCGATATAATTTAGCGTAATGCTATTTCTCATTTGATTTAAAGCACTAGCATCTGTATCTCTTAATACTAAAGCGACCACATCTAGATGTTTGACTTTGTATTCTTTCAAAATAAAATCAATGATCGCTCTCGCCGTATTACCACTATCAACAATATCTTCGACAATGATTACGGTGCGATTATTGAGATCAAGTTTGGGTGGTTTGGTGATTTTTACTTCACCTTGCTTTCCTGGCTTAGTGTAGCTGCTAGCCGCAGTAGTATCAATGTGTGCGGTGAGTCCTTTCTTTTGCAGGGCACGATGTAAATCAACCAGGAAATAAACAACCCCATTTAATACGCCAAGCAATACGGGAGTATCTTTAAAATTACCATACCAATTAACAATATAGTCAGCGATTTTATCTACCGTCGAGGCAATTTCTTCTTGACCGATTATTTTTTTGTAAACACCATGCGTCAAAGTCACGGTTGAGTCTTGGTTCATTTTAACTCCTTAAATAGATTGTTAATGTATGATGTGGCTACTTTAGCAATATTTGTTGTTACAGTCAAGTCAAGCTCTATTTTTGGCTCCCCGTCAATTAGTGTGATAGTTTAGTATCCAAATCAGTGGTAAAAAGGCTAAAGTAATTTTGGCAATATAGTGGTCAATATTTCTAAAA
>PFMC01000054.1 GCA_002785295.1 Candidatus Komeilibacteria bacterium CG_4_10_14_0_8_um_filter_37_78 | reverse complement strand
CTCCTCAATTGTTAGATGTTGGTATTTCATACGCTTTGATAATATCTTTAATTATATCAAAGTGTTGCACTTACTTATTGAACTGGGGACCCTAGTTATTGTGGTAAAATGTTTCAAGCAGTAGTTTAATAACTTGACTAGGAGGTCAAAAATGCAAGAAAACTTACTAAAACTAGCGCGCCAATTCTTGAGCAAACCCTTAGTCATAAATTGGACCAAGGAAGAAGAAGTGATTATTAGTCGCTTTTTTACTAATACCCGGGGGAAGATATTCTTTATCCACACCCTACCGACTAATATGATTGCTGTTCTGATGGCAATGTATAGTCGAATGCGTAATACGCGAGGTGCCAGAGGAATGTTTGTGAATAGTTTTTTGCCACAAGCTTTATCTACCTCGGTGCAAGAATGTTTAGACCAATACGATGGTGAGCCTGAGAAATTTTTAAAGGCAGCAAGGATTAAGTCACTGGATGACTTTATCAAGCATTCATCAGAGACAAGTAGAGCCTATGAGACTTTCAAGGCTAGTGTCAATGTTGATCCCAAGTATTTGGAAGGCCTTTGTCAGGCTGAGAAGATGAGAAAATTCTTATCGATGTGGCTGGATAAGTATGGTCATAATTCAATTGCCAGGCCAAGCATGGTTTATTTGTGCTTTGAGCAAGTCTCAATCTTGCTGGCTAAATCAATTGAATGGTGTCGTCCAGGAGCTGGCTATATTGAGCTCAGTACACGTTATGTGGATATGGCCGGAAAAGATGTCTATCCAATTGCACGTGAACTAGCTGAATACGGTGTGCCTGAAGAAATGGTAGAGAATGTCATCAATGCGAGCTTTGCTGCCTATAAGGAGTTGCAAGGGGATGACTTTAGTGGACCATTTCCACAATTCTTGCGAGAGCAGTGGCATGATACTGTCAACAATGATAGTAAATTGGAACAGGGTGTTATTGGTGAGACTTGTGATGTACTTGGTAATTTATTACCCTGTGCTACCCTTACTTCTTTGGGAGTTGGTATTTCTGGAGAAGCATTGCCAGAAATGATCCGTCATTTAAAGTTGGATAATACTCCTGAAAATCATGTAGCAGTTGAACTGGTGATCGAAGAGGCTAAGAAAACTGGTGCTAGTCAGTTCTTGGAACATTTGGAACTTTCTGAATGGCGCAAGACTGGTTGGGGATATATTGAGTCAGACAATTTCAAATCATGGGCACATTTACCAGCAAAAGCAGAAGTTGAAAATGTTTTACTCAGATTATTTACTGAAAAGGAAGGATTTCAAGACTGTCAAAATTGGTCAGATGTCATTAGCCGATTAAAGGGTTTGGAGCGGAGTAATTTTGACAAGTTGAGTCGTGAGTTTGAACATGTTATTTCTACTTTCTGGGGAATGATGGCTTATCGGGGATGGAGAGATTTGCACCGGATGGGATTCTGTACTCATCGTCGTGGTTATATTGATCCCACTAAGTATGGCTTTTATCAATATGATAAACCAGCACCAGATATTCTTCAGCAAAGATTCTTTGAAATTCATGCCTTGAATCAGGAATTGTTCAGGACAATGAAAGCTCATGGCGTGCCAAATAGTATGATGGAGTTTCCACTTGTTCTTGGTAATCTCATCCCTTTTACTGTTGGTGCAAATTTA
Source organism: Candidatus Komeilibacteria bacterium CG_4_10_14_0_8_um_filter_37_78 (assembly GCA_002785295.1). GTDB lineage: Bacteria > Patescibacteriota > Patescibacteriia > UBA1558 > UBA1558 > UBA1558. The sequence goes on along the minus strand of PFMC01000054.1, from coordinate 8,794 downwards.
CGTCAGTGGGAATTTTGTCACTGGCAAAGATCAAAGCCATCAGTCAATCATGAAGTGCGTCAGGTTTTCTTGAAATTCGAGAGAATAATTAGAGAGCAATATCCCTGGTGGTCTGAGATATCTCGTGCTGATATGACACCGGCCTATGTATTTGCTCGCGGTAATAGTGATATTCCTTTGGAATTATAAATTTAATGTTCCTAAGGAGGTAGATAATGGAAAATATCAATCAGGGTTTTATTGTCGTTATTTGTGGTTGTATGTTTTCTGGAAAGACTGAAGAGTTGATGCGGCGCAAAAGACGAGCTGACATTGCTAATCGGAAGACTATTTTGTTTAAGCCAAAGAAAGACAATCGTTATTCAGAAACAGATGTTGTGACTCACAATAAGCAGAGTGAACCGGCAATAATCGTCGAGTCGGCCAAGGATTTAGAGAGGGTTGTGATTAATGGTGATTATGACTATGTCTTCATTGATGAGGGACAATTCTTTGATCCAGCTTTAGCGCGGGTCTGTCAGGATTTAGCGGATCAAGGCAAGTGCGTGCATATTGCTGGTCTGGATATGGATTCAGACGGTCATCCTTTTGAAGTAATGAGAGATTTGGCAGGTATTGCTGAATTTGTTGATAAGATCCATGCCATTTGTACAAAGTGTGGTAAATTGGCAAGTTTTACCATTGCGGTGACTCAGAAGTCTGAGCGCCTAGAAACAGGAGGAAAAGACAAATATGACGCTCGTTGTCGGAGTTGTCTGAATTCATAAAATAATGACCCTGTACCGTACGGTACGGGGTTTTTTTATCCCCGCAGGTATGTTAAAATATCATTATGTTATACGAAGTTGAAGTCAGAAATATCCTCAAACCGCAGGGTTATCGAAAATTGGATAATTATCTGAAAAAACATGCCCGCTTGATCGAACAGAAGCAAGAAGAAACAATCTGTTTCCGTGTGAAAAAGGGTGACTTGTTATTACGTCGCAATGAAGGTGAAGTAAAGCTGACTTATAAGGATCGAGACGTAATTCATGATATTAGAGCAGAGATGGAGGTTTTGATGGGATTGAATGATTTCGATGCCACTCAAGAGATGCTCCAAGCTTTGAAATTTACCATTAAAATGAAATGGTATAAAAGGAGAAAAATTTATCGTTGGCAGGGAGTCATTATTGCTCTCGACAATGTTAGAGGACAAGGATTGTCCATGGAAATGGAAAAGCTAGTTGATGGTCGGTTGCGTAAGAAAGCACAGACAGAATTGCAAGTCAGAATGGAGGCGTTATTAGACGAGCTAAGTATCAAAAGTTATCCAAAAAAGGATCTCGATGCGATGATGGTTTACTATCGTCAACATTGGGCAAAATTAATTAAAAAAAATTGGATTAAAATATAAATATGGAATTTGATATTATTATAGGATTAGAAGTACATATTCAGCTGAAGACAAAGTCAAAGCTTTTTTGTGGTTGTTCCAATGATGGTGAGAATTTGGCAGCCAATACTACTGTTTGCCCGGTCTGTATGGGTCATCCCGGTACTTTACCCGTTTTAAACAAGCAAGCACTGGATTGGGCTATTTTGATGTCTTTGGCGTTGAATATGAAGATCAATCAGGAGATCAAATTCGATCGTAAAAACTATTTTTATCCAGATTTGTCAAAAGGCTATCAGATCTCACAATTTGATCAACCAGTTGGAGTTGAGGGCTTTATCATTGTTGCTACTCTTCAAGGTGAGCGCAAGATCGGGATTGAAAGATTACACTTAGAAGAAGATGCAGCTAAGAATATTCATAGTAATGATAAAACATTGGTTGACTACAATCGTTGTGGTACGCCACTGGTGGAGATAGTTTCTAATCCGGAAATTCGTAGCCCTGAAGAAGCCAAATCTTATATGCAAGAGATCAGATTGATTGCTCGTTATCTTGGTATTTCTGAGGCTGATATGGAAAAGGGACATTTGCGGTGTGACGCCAATATTTCTTTACGCCCTAAAACTGAAAAGAAACTTAGTCCCAAAACCGAGATCAAAAATATCAATTCTTTCCGCTTTGTGGAGAAAGCTTTGGCTTATGAAGTGACCAGACAGCAACAATTGTGGTTATCTGGTGAACCACCAGCTGAACAATCAACGCGTGGTTGGGATGCTGTAAAGGGTCAGACCTATGATCAGCGTTCCAAAGAAGCGGCCAATGATTATCGCTATTTTCCAGAGCCAGATTTGCCAAACTATGAAATCACCAGTGGCATGATTAATATGATCAAAAAAGATTTGGTGGAATTACCCTATGATAAAAAACATCGTTTTACCAGCGAGTATGGGTTGAGCCAACAAGATATAGATATTTTAGTGGAAAGCAAAGCTTTAGCAGATTATTTTGAACAAGTAGTTAGTGAATTACGTAGTTGGTTAGAAACTGAAGTAGAAGGAGATCGGGAAGAAATTTGGGAGCATAATAAGAAAAAAATAGTTAAGTTAGCTAATAATTGGATCACCACTGAGCTTTTCAAATTATTAAAAGAAAATCATCTAAATATTAAAGACATTAAAATATCACCAGAGAATATGGCCGAATTTATTACTTTAGTTTATTTAAACAAAGTTAATAGTAGTGCTGCTCAGATTATTTTAGCAGCCATGTTCAAAACTGGTGGTGACCCAACTCATATTATGGATGATCAGGATTTGGCGCAGTTGGAAGGTGGTGAAGATTTGGAGAAATATATTGATTTGATTATTGAAAACAATCCTGATCAGGTTGCAGAATTTAAAGCCGGCAAAGATCCTTTGATCCAATTTTTTATTGGCTTGGGGATGAAAGCGAGCAAAGGCAAAGCTAATCCCAAGGATCTAGAAGAAATATTTAGACAAAAGTTAAAATAGCGGTTATGAGAAAGGGAATTTTTATAAACTTTGATGGGATTGATAAGTCCGGCAAAGGGACACAGATTAAATTATTGAAGCAAAAACTAACAGATTTAGGCTATGATTTTATTGACAGTTCTGAACCAACTAGGGATAGTGAGGCTGGTCGTAGGATTTGGCGGATATTAGAAAAAAAGGAGCAAGCCCCATCAGCAGAGGAGCTACAATTATTATATTCTGAGGATCGCGCGCATCATGTTCGCGATTTTATTGAGCCGGCAATTGAGCAGACTATCCTCGTAGAGGATCGATATTTTTTTTCGACATTAGCCTATGGTGTGGCTTTTGGCGTTGATTATCAATTATTAAAAAATGCGAACAATGGTTTTCCAATTCCTGATTTAACTTTTTATATCAAGATATCTGCTCAAGAAGCAATGCGACGGCTACAGCTAGAAAACGGCAAGGCTGAGTATTTTGAAAAAGAAGAAAAGCTACAAAAGATCAAAGAGGCTTATGAGATTGTCATTCAAGACTGGCCTAATGTTGTGATTATAGATGGTGAGAGGCCACCTGAAGAAATAGCTAAGGATATCTGGTAAAGACCAAAGCAATAATATTCATAGTAAGGAACCGGGATCCTATATAGGATCCCGGTTCCTTACAAAAGTCTAACTATTAATCGCAATTAGTGCTTGTTTTTGCTAAAATGTACTTGGTGTAAAATGGGCAAAATATAGAAAGTCTAAATAAGGTTTAATAGTACTTATCCACTCTTGATTAGCTTTTGATATTAGTTTATACTGTTAGGGATGAAAAAAAATAGACACATTCTCAAACGATGGCGGCTGTGGTAACAGCTGTTTTTTTTAAAAATTATTAATCTACTATTTAAGGAATTACTCCAAATTGTGAGTAATTTTTTTATCTAGTGAAAGGAGAAAATTTTATGAACAAAGCGCAATTAGCTAAATTTGAAGGTGTTGTGATCAAACAAGCAGAGATGTTTTTTCACGATCAGGGTTTTGTACCACTATTTCCACCCAAAGTAGTGCGGGCTTCTGGTGCCTGTGAAAACGTCAACACTTTGTTTGATGTTTCAGTGGACCAAGATCCAAAATGGTTTGGTCGATCTGCTTATTTGTCTCAAACAGGCCAGCTTTATCTAGAGGTTTATGTGGCAGAACTACAAAAAGTATATTGTTTGGGATCATCATTTCGGGCTGAACCAAAAATAGATAGTAGGCATTTAACTGAATTTATGATGCTAGAAATAGAGTTTGCTGGCAGTTTTGAGGATTTGCTAAGTCATATTGAGAAAATGCTTTATCATTTAGCACAGACGATTGGTCATAATAAAGAGGCAATCAAAGAATTTGGTTTAGATCAGGAAACAATTGATCGGTTATTAACTTGTCCACCTGTACTGAATAAATATACCTATAATCAAGCAGTAGATAAACTAAAGGAATTGGGAGAAGAGATAGAGTGGGGAGATGACATTTCTAGCAAAAGAGAAAAAGTTTTATTAGCAGCGAATGATAACCAACCATTGTTTATTACTCATTATCCAGATCCAATGTGGGATCATGGTAAGGAAATTGAAGTCGAAAAGTTTTTCAATATGTTGCCAGATAAAAAGACTCCTGGAAGAGTCTTAAGTTCTGATTTGATCTTACCATTTGGTGGTGAGTCAGTTGGTGCTGCAGCAAGAGTAGATAGTCTAGAAGTTTTAATAGCTAGATTAAAAAATTCTAAGATGTATCAGAGACTAGAAAATAAAGGAGGAGATTTGAAAGACTTTGCCTGGTATATTAATCATTTAAAAAAGCATGGGACTGTGCCTCATGCTGGTTGTGGATTTGGTTTATCACGGATACTGCAATGGATTGGTGGCATCGATGATATTACTAAAGCAGTTAGTTTCCCATCCAATAAGGGTTGCATTATTTAAGCCACTTTTTTACTAGTTTATTGGCCTCAGTGTAACTTTTAATCCACTTAATGTTTTTATCTCTCTTAAACCAAGTCATTTGTCTCTTAGCATATTGTCTGGTATGGATCTTGATCAGCTCAATTGCTTCCTCTAGGGTAGTTTTACCCTCTAGATGATCAATGATCTCCTGGTAGCCTACTGTCCTTAAGGAAGGTAAATTCTTGTCATATTTAGCTATTAGATCTTTGACCACTGCCACTAATCCTTGCTCAATCATTAGATCCACTCTTTTATTGATTCTTTTTAGTAGAATGTCTTTATCTATCTTAATTCCCAATTGTAGAATATCATAAGGGGATTGCTTCACAGACTGACTAGCGATGAAAGATTTTTGGTTAATAATGACATATTCTAAGGCCCGGATTAAGCGTCTAGCATTATTGGGATCAATAGTGGTCGCACTTTGGGGATCGAGCTCGGCTAACATTTCAAACAATTCTGTATTAGATTTATTTTCTAGTCTTTTCCTCAGGCCTAAGTCTATTTTGCCTTTTGGCAGGTCATAATTATCTGCAATAGCAGAAATATATAGTCCTGTACCTCCAGCCATAATTGGTAGTTTGTCTTCTTTGTGTAGCTTCTCTATATTATTATTAGCCAGTTTAATAAATTCAGCTAGGGTAAAATTGTAATTAGGTTTAATAAAATCTACTAAGTGATGTTTGGCAGCAGCTAGTTCTTCTTTATTTGGTTTGGCAGTACCAATATCCATCTCTTGGTAAATCTGTCTAGAATCTGCAGATATAATCTCGCCACTATATTTTTGGCAGAGCTTAATAGCCAGTCCAGTCTTACCACTGGCTGTTGGTCCAAGAACTATTAATAGTTTTGGTTTAGTTGCCATCGATAACACCTTCTAGGCCATAGGCTGTTGCCTTGGCTATTTTAATATTTACGAACTGGCCCTTTAAGTCTTTCTGACTATTACATCTAGTAGTCTTAAAAGATCTGGTTTTGCCACTTAGTTCAAAATGATTATCCTTTTTGACACTCTTCTCTATTAAGACAGTCAGGGTCTGTCCAATATATTGCTTATTAAATTTAACTGCGTATTTGTCTAGTACTTTAGTTAGCTTTTTCTCTCTTTTCTTTTTTTCATGAGGAGAAATATTGTCAGCAAGATTAGCAGCAACTGTTCCAGCACGTGGTGAGAACTTTGAAATATATGCCATGTCAAACTTTAGAGACTTAAATACTTTGACAGTGTTTTTGAATTGCTTTGGTGTTTCACCAGGAAAACCAACAATAATATCTGTAGACAGAGATGTTTTGGGTATTTTTTCTCTAATCTTTTCTACTAAGCTAGTGTAGTGCTCTACAGTATACTTACGATTCATAGAGGCTAGCGTTTCATTGTCTCCAGCCTGAATTGGTAGGTGTACATATTCACATAAGTGTTTCTCGGTAGCTAGAATATCTATTAATTCATCTGACATATCTTTAGGGTGAGAGGTAACAAAACGGAGCCACCAGTCACCAGGTAGATCATTAATTTCTTTAAGCAGTTCTGGAAAGGTTAGTTCATTAGGAAGATCTAGTCCATAACTGTTTACATTTTGACCAAGTAGAGTTATTTCTTTGTATCCTTTGTCTATATATTCTTTTACTTCAATGATAATACTTCTACTGGTCCTAGATTTTTCTCTACCACGGACATAGGGGACAGCACAATAAGTACAGAAATTATTGCAGCCAGTCATGATCGGAATGTAGATCTGGAAGGCAGATTCTGGGGTTGGGTGTAAATCAAAATATTCTTTCACATCAAATAATTGACTACTCTTCTTTTGTAATAGTTTTGGTAGTTCTGCTAGTTCAGTAATGTCAAAACTAAGATCAAAAAGTGTTTTCATCTTCTTTTTGTCGCCAGGTAAAAGGCAACCAGTAATAGCAGTCACTAGTGGTCTTTGTTTTTTGATCTTGTTCCACTGTCGAAGCTTGCCGTAAATTCGATCGATGGCAGATTGCCTAACCGAACAGGCAACAACAATAATTAGATCTACATCAGTTTCATTGTCTACTTGTTGATAATCAAGGTCATTTAAAACGCCAGCAATTCTTTCGCTGTCACTTTTGTTCATCTGGCAACCCAGGACAAATTGATAATATTTTAGTTTTCCTGACATAATGTGGATAGAATAACAGAAAAGAGCCATTTGATCAAGATTGAACTGGAATCCATAAAGGTGTATATTAATACCTGTGCTTATTATTAAAAAGTGAGCTAAATATGGATAAAATATATACAGCTTTGAGCTATGACGATGTACTTTTGGTGCCCCAATATTCAGATATTGTTTCCCGTCAAGATGTTGATACTAGTACTTGGTTAACGAGGAAAATTAAGCTGAATATTCCCATTCTTAGCGCTAATATGGATACCGTCACTGAACATCGGATGGCAATGGCAGTAGCCCGGATGGGTGGCGCTGGCGTGATTCATCGTTTTTTGCCAATTAATAGACAAGTTGATGAGGTGAAGAAGGTGAAACGATCAGAGAGCCTCATTATTGAGCATCCCTATACCATCAAACCGCAAAGCACCATTCAGGAGCTGAATCATTTACGTACCCAATATAATGTTTCTGGTTTTTTGGTTGTTGATGAAGATGGCTATTTGCAGGGCATTGTCACTCGTCGCGATACTTTATTCATCAATGGTGACCAGAAATATGTCCAGGATGTGATGACTCCGCTCAAGAGTTTGATTACGGCTCAAAAGGGGATCAGCTCGAAAGAAGCACAAACTTTATTAGCTAAGAATAAGATTGAGAAATTACCATTGATTGACGAACGGGGTAGGCTTGAAGGTTTGATCACTACTACAGATATTGAAAAACGTGACAAATATCCGATGGCAGTCAAAGATCGAACAGGTAAACTAATAGTTGGTGCAGCTATTGGAGTCAAAGATGACGTCTTAGAGCGATCAGAAGCTTTGATCAAGGCGGGTGTGGATTTTTTGGTAGTTGACATTGCTCATGGTCATGCGATTAGTGCGCTCCAAACTGTTCAGAAAGTGAAAAGTAGTTTCCCGGAGATTGATATTATTGGTGGAAATGTGGCTAGTGCCCAAGCAGTGAAAGATTTGATTAAAGCTGGGGTTGACGCTGTGAAGGTTGGGGTTGGTCCTGGCTCAACTTGTATTACTAGAATAGTGACTGGCTCTGGTGTACCACAGTTAACTGCGGTGATGAATTGTGCTCGGGCTGGTAAGAAATACAATATACCAATTATCGCTGATGGTGGTTTGCGAACGTCTGGCGACATTACCAAAGCTATCGCTGCTGGAGCAGATTGTATTTTAAGTGGCAATTTGTTTGCTGGCACAGAAGAGACGCCAGGAATTGTCGTCTATAAAGATGGTCAGCAATATAAGATTTATCGAGGCATGGCATCATTTGGCGCAACTGCTGGTCGTAAAGAAGCAGAAAAAGGGGATTGGGAAGACAATTCATTGGATAATGTGGTGCCTGAGGGAGTAGAATCACTAATCTCTTTACGAGGACCAGTAACAGAGGTGGTCAAACAGTTAGTCGGTGGATTTCGTTCTGGAATGAGCTATAGTGGTGCTAGAACAATCAAGGAATTACAACAAAAGGCGCAATTTGTTCGCATCACACCTGGTGGTCAAAGGGAGAGCTCACATCATGATGTGATAAAATTATAGTATTAAAAAAGGGAACGAAATTATATTTATAAGAAGTGTTTTTATATTTATAAAATTATTACTGGATTTTCTTTTCTGCGAAACCAGATATTCGGTGTTAAGTGAAGTTTTGCGTAGCGGAGCGGAGCAAAATATTGGTGGTGGCTTTTAGATAAAAGCCGTAACCGGATACTCGTTGTTATATGATGTTTTTATTTTTTTTGTACCACTTAATTGCTTCTTTAAACATTGGGCGATATTCACTATATTGAATATAG
>PFMC01000079.1 GCA_002785295.1 Candidatus Komeilibacteria bacterium CG_4_10_14_0_8_um_filter_37_78 | reverse complement strand
TTTAAGATTTCGACATGATAAAATGTTTGAAAGCCCCCATGAATACTTAAGAATATGCTTGTGTATAAAACCATTTGCTTTATAGAACCCGACAAAATAAAGGTTTTAGATCTAAATTTACGCCTTTTTTCTAAATAATGCAAGTTACCCTCAGGGTACCCTGAGTGTAGAAACTGTGGATAACTTGACAGATAGAAAAAAATATGACAGAATTGGCTTATGTTTAATAAGAATTATGAAGAAAAATAGCCCGAAAACAGCACTAACTGTTAATAAAAAAGCTGGTTTTAACTACGAAATCATTGAAAAATATGAGGCCGGGATTAAATTAACCGGTTCTGAAGTAAAAGCAGCAAAACAAGGCCTAATTAGATTAAATGGTAGTTATGCCAGTTTAGAGTATAATAAAGCAAATAAGCCCATAATTGTTTTAAAGAATTGTAAAATTAGTAAATATCAGAAAGCTGGTTATGGGCAAGACCAATATAATCCACTACGCGACCGGGAACTTTTATTAAACAAAAGAGAAATAGTCTCTTTAGTGGGGAAAATGAATAGTACGGGATTGACATTAGTACCATTTTCTGTATATACTATGCGCAGACTAATTAAAGTTGAGTTGGCTTTGGTCAAGGGAAAAAGCAAGATTGATAAGCGGGAGAAAATTAAGAATCGTGACATAGATCGTAGATTGAAACAGAGATTAGACTATTAGGAATAAGAGAATAAATTCCAATGTTCAAATTTAAAATTACAAACAAGCTTCAAATCACAAGAAGCAAAGTTCAAAAAGAAAAAAGATTAGTTTGTTGTTTGAGATTTGATCATTGATCAATTAATATGGGGGTGTTTTTAATTCGCTAGTTTTTAGTAATTATGACGCGCAATTGGTGCTGACTAACACTTGAAACTTGTCAACAAACATAAATGCCAAAAACATTATGTCCAGGATTGCATCTGCTTTTAGCGTGATGCAACCTGCAGCTGTAATCGCCTAACTTAGGCTTTTACCATCCTACCTCGATGCCTATTAGAGGGTTTGGGGTGTAATCAGTAGGCTTAGATTGAACAGGCGTTCTAACTGCTCGATTAACAATTTTTAGAACAGGTCTGAAAGCAAGTTTTGTCTATTTACGCTTTGAGACTGATTCAAATAGACTATAATTGTAGTGCTGACTAATCGTTATTAATTACACGTGGGTGCAATACCCACCACCTCCACCATTCTTCGTCCCGTAATACGGGACTACGAATGGTGGAGCCATTCTATCTTAATACGAAGCTACGGATGGCGGAGCCATTCTATCTTAATACGAAGCTTTGAATGGTAGACCAATTTTTATAAAAATTAACAATAAAATCATCGGTACACAAAAAAAGTTTAGAATCAATCAGCAAATCAAAGCTAATGAAATTTTTTTGATTGATCACGAAGAAAAAATACATAAATCTATCAGTGTCAATGAAGCCTTGGTCATGGCTAAGGAAGCCGGCTTGGACCTAGTAGAAGTTAATCCTACTTCACAGCCACCAATTTGCAAAATTCTTGACCATGGACAGTTTCAGTATCAGCAATCACGGATTCGTCAAGAAAGTAAGCAGCAGAGCAAAAAAGTGCTAGTTAAGGGTCTAAGATTGTCATTTAAGATCGGTAAAGGAGACTTATTAACCAGAAGAAAACAAGCAGAAAATTTTTTGAAAAAAGGACATCGAGTGAGAATGGAGCTGATGTTGAGAGGACGAGAAAAGCAACATACAGATTTAGCAATCAAGCTTATGGACGATTTTATTGCTAGTATTGAAGAGAATTTGAATATTGATCAATCAGCCAAGAGAAAAGGCAATACTATTTCAGCACAGATTAGCCCGAAATAGTTTGATAGTTGATTAGTTGTTTAGTTTTTAGTCAAATTTTAATAAAAGGTCGCTAATGATAAAATTTATGGCGACCGGAATTGAAAATTTAAAAATATATAATTTATCCGCTAGATTGGAATTAGTTCTTTGTAAGGTAGTAAAAGGATTTCCGAGTGAGGAAAAATATAGAAGTGTGGATCAAATTTTACGATCTAGCGCTTCTGTTTGTAACAATATTGCAGAAAGTTATCAGCGTCTAGGAAGGAAAGAAAAAATTTATTATTTAAGTATTGCTAAGGGTGAGGCCGAAGAAACTAGACAAAATATGATTAGAGCTTATCAAAAGGGATATATTAGTCATAATAATGCAAAAATATTAAACGTTAAGTATATAGAATTATTAAAAGGAATTAGTGGATATATAAAATTTATCAGAAATAATAATCAATAACTATTTAACTAAAAAACTAATAACTAAAAAATATGCCGAAGTTGAAGACACGCAAAGCAGTTGCTAAGCGAATAAAGATCACTAAGAATGACAAAGTTAAAATCAGGGCGGGTGCTCAAGATCATTTTAATGCCCGTGAAACAGGCAAAAAGACAAGAAACAAACGAAGAGTAAAGAATTTGTCAGTAACAAATCACCAGAATGTCAAACGCGCTATTCCGTACAATTAATTGTTATTTTTACATTATAAATTTTAAATTATTATCATTATGCCGAGAGTAAAAAGAGGAACTTCTCATGCCAAGAAGAGAAAAAGATTAAGAAAAGAAGCAAAAGGATTTAAGTGGGGTCGCAAGACAACCATTCGCCTTGCTAAGACCGCCGTTACTAAAGCTGGTGCTCATGCTTTTGTTGATCGTCGAAAGAAAAAGCGCGTAATGCGTCGATTGTGGCAAACTCGTTTGAATGCCGCTGTCCGGCAGTATGATTTAACTTATAGCAAGTTTATTGATTTGCTGAAAAAGAATAGTATTGAATTGGATCGAAAAGTATTAAGTGAAATCGCTGTAAAGCAACCTGATATCTTCAAGAAGATTATTGATCAATTGAAATAAAAGATATTTGTAGAACTGCCTCGGACTTCGGGGCAGTTTTTTGTTTCCGCATGGCTGACATTTCTACCACCTTCGTCATTCTGGCCGCTGGCCCGGTGGGAATGACTGCAAGGAACGATAGAATCTCTGAAACTCTATCGCTTTGCCCTAGTATCATACGGTACAGGGCTACGCTCCAGAGTGACTGATAAAATACGCAAAATCAGTTGACCAAATAGAATAAAGTATACTATTCTTATATTGTTTAAAACTTAAAAGACATCAATGACTATAAAAAATGAAATCCAACAGTTATTAATCAAATCTTTACAAGCACTAGGCTTGGAATATAGTGGTGAAATAGAGATTAGCTATCCAACAGCCAAAAAGTTTGGTGATTATGCAAGTAATATAGCCATGGTACTAGCCAAACAAGAAAAGACAGAGCCCATGAAGTTGGCTGAGAAAATCAAAGAGGCTTTACTAACTGATCAAGAGCTAAAAAAATTAGTTTCTGAGGTCAGCATTGCTCAGCCTGGTTTTATAAACTTTTATCTCAGTGATCAGTATTTGCAAAAGCAAGTAAAAGAGATCATTAAACAAGGACCAAAATTTGGTCAGCAGAAAAGCGGTCAAGGAAAGAAAATACAAATAGAATTTGTTTCAGCCAATCCTACGGGTCCATTAACAATCGGTAATGCAAGGGGAGGTTTTTATGGCGATGTTCTAGCCAATGTCTATCAAGCTTTGGGTTATCAAGTGGTTAAAGAATACTTGATCAATGATTCAGGAAATCAAATCAAAACATTGGGTCATTCTATTCTCAAAGACGATGAACAACAATACAAAGGGAAGTATATTGATCAGCTCAATAAGGAGATAGATCTGAAGCAAGATGTTTTTGCAATTGGTCAGCAAGGAGCTAAAAAAATACTTGATGAATATATCAAAGATACGATTGAGAATAAGATGAAAATAAAATTTGATGTTTGGTTTTCAGAACATAAGGAGCTCTGTCAAACAGGGGAGATCAAAAAGATAATTGATAAAATCACAGAGCAAGGAGAGACCTATGAAGATGAGGGTGCGGTTTGGTTTAGATCTGAAAAGTATGGTGATACTAGAGATAGGGTAGTGATCAAAAGTGATGGCGACTATACATACTTGGCAACAGACTTTGCTTATGCTGAGAATAAATTTGGTAAACGAAAATTTGATAAATGTATTTATGTTTGGGGTGCAGATCATCTCGGTGATGTGCCAGGACTACTCAATGCTATCAAGGTGTTAGGTTATGAAGGTAGGGGAGAAATCATCTTGCAACAGTTTATTACTTTGATGAAAGATGGTCAGGAAGTGAAGATGTCAAAAAGAGCTGGTACCTATATTACGATGTCAGAATTGATTGATCAGGTGGGGCATGATGTGGCACGTTTTATTTTCTTGATGTACTCACCAAGCTCGCATATTAATTTTGATTTAGATCTGGCCAAAGAAAAATCAGAAAAGAATCCGGTTTACTATGTACAGTATGCTTATGTCAGGGCTAATAATATTTTAGACAAAGCAAAGAATATGTCACAAGAGAAAACTGGATACTTGGAGAACGAATTAGCTATAGTAAAAATACTTTTACAGTGGCCAGAAATATTGGATGAAGTAGTAGCTAGCAAGCAAGTAAATCATGTCACAGCATATGCAATATCACTGGCTGATGAGTTTCACAGATATTATCAACAATATCGGATCATCGACAATGATCTAGTTAATCCAAACAGACTAGTAGTCATTTCTGCCTACAGAATTATTCTAAAAAATGTTCTGGATTTATTGAAAATTTCATCACCAGAAAAGATGTAATTGTGGATAACTTTATAGTAAGTTTTGTTAATTTTTTCTACTAATTCATCCGATACGAAATACAATAGAGAAATAGGCTATAATTGCCTATTTTTTTTGCGTGAAAATTCAGGCTTTATTTAATATCGGATAGTTGTATTAAAATAATATTTAGTTATTTTCTATTGTCTGCTTTTCAAATTACTGGTATAATATTAATAGACCTAGTAATATCGGATAGCTGATATTAACAAACATTGGCCCTCGCGTGAATATATAGCTATCCGATATTTGTTCTTTAGCTGTTTAGGTAGTATCCATCAGTCTTTACCAAAGTTTGATGAATACCACTTAGAAGTGGTCAAAAGTCTAACCGATATCGGTTAGCACAACAAGCTAGTCCCCATGCCTACAAAAAATAGTTCACAGATTGTTAAAGATCTGGGTTTGACTAAGGATTTTATTTCTTTGGCCGAAGCTAGTGAATTCTGTAACTACTCTCAAGAGTATTTAAGTTTGCGCTGTCGACAGGGTAAGCTAGCGGCAAAAAAGCTTGGACGAAATTGGGTCATTAAACTATCTGATCTTGAACAATACATCGAAACTAATACCGAGAATGATCTTGGTAATAAAAAGGGAAAAATTGAAACTGAAAAGTATATTCAGAAGTCAATTGCTACTGAGCCTAGTTCAGAAATTGTTAGTCGAAATTTAGCGAACATAAAAGAAACTACTCAAATAGTTTTTCAACATATGCTTGAAAAGTTAGTGAGTAGTTTTTTTGTTATTAAAAAGTTTGTAGGCAACAAAATTTTATGGCAAAAGACAATTGCGTCAATCACAATTGTCACTCTGCTGCTGTCATCAATGTATATCACATCAGCAGCAGCAGAGAGCTATCGTGAAGATTTACAAAAAATATTTACGTACACTAATAGGCAGGTAGAACTGGTTACTGATGTCGTTGACAATTGGCAGTGGGGACTAGCTAATTTCAATCATCAGTATCCTGTTCTGTCACCAGTAACTTCAGTCAAGAAGTTGGCACAAAGTGTTGATCAAGTTTTAACATCAATCAAAGAAAATGTTGAAACTAAAAATCAACAAGCCAAAGATTCTTTGATTGGTGTTTGGCAAAGGTCTATTAGTGATGATATCCCAGAACAGTTAGCACAAGTAAAAAATGCTGGTCAAAATATTTTAGCGCTGACAGCTTTCCAAAATTTATCAGCAGTGAAAGTTGCAGCTGATGATGTCAAAGCCAAAATTTTACATGGTCAATCTATTGCTGTTGTCGTTCATGATTATTATCAGGAAACAAAATCTAGAAATACAGAAATAGTAAAAGAGACTGATGAGAAGCTACATCTACTGGCTGATGATTTGGTTGATAGTTATCGCATTGCTTTTCAAAACAAGTTAACTAATGTTAACAAATTAAAACGAGAAGAATTATTGACTCCACAGGTAGCTGGTGTTTCGATTATCAAAGATAATATTATTATCAAATCCTCTGAGTTGGAAGAACAAAGTTTGGTAGCTCGAATCATGACTTCAGTTAAAGATGATTTGAATTTGATTAAAGAAACAATCTTTACTGCGCAGGTAGAAGTACAAAACAATATTGCTGACACAACGAACGATACTATCGCTTGGTTGGCTGGTTTATTTAAGAGAGAAGATAGCTTTGGTACTCGTATTGCCCGTGGCTATGATTTGCTAACTAAGAATTCATTTGATAAATTCAATGGGCAGATCAGCAAGGTTGGTTTTTATGTCAATAATCTAGCTAAGCTATTTAATGGCGACATGGGGGTAGATACTACTAAGTTGGTTTTGGAAGAGTATTATCAACCAACTGAGACTATCAGAGAATATTATGTTTCATTGCCTGGTCCACAAGGCCCTGCTGGTCAACCTGGTGAAGCTGGTGCTCAGGGTCCTGCGGGTGAAGCTGGTGCTCAGGGTCCTGCGGGTGAGTCTGGAGACAGTGTTGTAAATTATATTGATCAACATTTTATTACCAATAGTGGTAGTGTTTCAACGATCTTTAGTGCAGACAATTTTTCTACTAATAATTTAGTAGTAACGGGTATAGCAGTAATTGGTGGTGATAATAATAATGACTCTCTAACTGTTAATGCGCCCTCTACTTTCAATGGCAATGTGACAGTCAATGGGACATTGACTACGACAATCTTTGCTACACCTTATGATAATGTAGCCACCGTTGCTAAATCTGGTGGAGACTATACAACAATTGAGGATGCTTTAGACAGCATTACAGATAATGTCGCAACTACTATCACAGATAGCAGTGCAAGTGGAGGATTGTCACAGGTAGCTTTTAATAGTGCTTCTATTATTGAAGACTACACTATTACTTTTTCTGACGAGTTAAATTATAGTGTCTCTGGCTCTGTTACTGGTGCAGATGGTTCAGGTAGTTTAACAACTTCTTTTACTTCAGACTCAGGTAAGCTTACTATCAATCAGGGTTATTGGAGTGGGACTGGTTGGATTGCTGGTGATACTGTCACTGTTAGCACAGACTTTAATCGTTATTTAGTGAGAGTAATGCCAGGTGAATATAGTGAGACTAGTCCACTTGTCTTGAAGAGTTATGTGGATATTGTAGCTGTCACTGATGATTGGAATGATACTATCATTACTAGTAGTAGTGATACAAATTTAATTACAGCAGCAGATAATGCTAGTTTAAGTGGTCTGACTTTACAATTAACAGGATCCGGTACTGGTCGTTCTATCGTTAATACGGCTGACAAAGTATTTAAGCTAAACAATAATAGACTTGACTATGCTGGTTCAACAGATGGCTACGGCATTACCACCAGTACTGGTACGGTGACAATAGATGCTGGTGAGATTGTTGGTACAAATTTGGTAAGAGGCGTTAATTTAACAGGAGCCGGTACAGTAAATATTTGGAGTAATAAGATAGTATCTACCACAGATGACTTATATGCAGCAGCCGGTACGATCAATTCATATTATAATAGGCTGCAAGGAGCAGGTGACAATGTAGAGACAGCAAGCGGAGCAATCATCAATTCATTGTATGATCAGCTAGACAGCACCAAGATCACCTCAGCAGGAACATTCGTGAGAAAAGACCAACCTCTCAATACTTTGGTGGTAGCCAAAGGACAGGTCGGGAATTTTGATACAATAACTGAAGCTTTAAATGAGATTAGTAGGCGTGGGGACGCTAGTAGTACTAATCTGTACACAGTGGAAGTATTGCCGGGCGTGTATGACGAAAGTATTACCATGCTCGATTATGTTGATATCATTGGCGTCGGTGGTGAGATTGCTACCAAGATCACTCAGGCCGACGCTGATGTTGTCACCGCAGCTAGCAATGCTAAGCTGCAAGGTTTGACTTTGGAGATCACAGCAGCAACAGCAGCTAGATCTATTATTAATGCAGCAGACACATCACCAGTTCTAGATAAACTTCGCATGACATATAGTGGTGGTACTGCTGGTTATGGTCTTTATACTACAACTGGAGAGCCAAGATTAAGTAATGCTATTCTTTCAGGTGCTAGTTTAGCTAAGGGTGTTTACCAGACAGATACTGGTACTACTACAGTTGAGCATTCAGCAATTACAGCCACTACAGATATTGAAGCAGACGCCGGTACGATCAAGTCATACTTTAATGTCTTAACTGGTACTAATAATATAGATATTGCTCTAGGAGCTACTATAGATTCTGGAAACGATATCTTAGATAGCACCAAGATCACCTCAGTAGGTACATATAATGCTTTGGGCAAACCCCAAAACACCATTTATGTAGCCAAAGGCCAAGATGGTCATTATGATACTATCACTGAAGCACTAGCAGCTATTTCAACTGCTAGTAGTTCTAATCCATATACCATCAAAGTATTTCCAGGAGTTTATGATGAGTCCATTACGATGGAAGAGTATGTGGACATTGTTGGTATTGGTGGTAGTAAAGCAACATATATTACACAATCAGATAGCTCAGTAATAACTGGGTCCTCTAACAGCACTTTAAGAGGTTTCACCTTGTCTTTGACAGGGGATACCACAGGCAAGCCTGTGGTGAGTTCAGTGGGGACTAGCTCACCTAGATTAGAGGATCTAGTTATTACTGGGACGGCTGGCGTCTCAACTGGTATTAGCAGCGCAACTGGTTCACCAGAAATTACTAATGTTATTATTAGTAGTGTCAGCAAAGGTGTTGTTCATACTGGTACTTCTGGTATTACAAACATTCACCATTCAACCATTACTGCTAGTACGGCTGACCTTGAGGCCAGTGGTGCTAGTGGCAGCACCATTAAATCTAGTTATAATAGATTATCTGGCACTGGCAATAATATTCTTGCCACAGCTGGCGCTACAGTAGAAACATCATTTGATATTTACAAGACTATTACTACTGGATCAAATATTGATCAACATAGTTTTGGTGCCACACCAATTGCTTCTGCTCCAGCTCTCCTCGTACAGCCACAAGACACAAGCTCTTGGTCAGATAATAGTACTGGTGATGGTACATATTTGGCAGTTAATACAGCTTCTGGTTTTACTGGCAATATTTTGGACTTGCAAGTTGATGGTAGTAGTAAGATGGTCGTTGAGGCAACTGGTAGTGTTGGTATTGGAACAACAGCACCAAGCGGAGTACTACATGTTGTAGGTGATGAAACTAGATTTGGTTCTGGTGGGACAATTGATTATGCTGATGGCAATGGTGATGTCTATATTCAGAATGACTTGGAAGTTGATGGCATTCTTTATGCGCCAGTTTCTATTACTGGTGGTTTGATCCCAACCACAGATAATACAGAAGACATGGGCACAGCCACTTATCGTTGGCGGACAGCTTATTTTGGTCCTTCAGCACTTAGCATTTCAGATACAGGTGACACAAGTGGCGCTGGTTCAGACTATGTCAATATGACTTTAGGTTTTTCTGGGGAACAATTACAATTATTAACAACTTTACAAGGATCACAAAGTGCTGGTGGCAACATCTTGATTCAAAGTGCTTTACCAATTAATGGTGCTGGTACGGCAGCAATTCGAATAGCCAGCGCTAATGATCTTGGAACAACAGATACTGTTTTCCAAGTAGGTGACAATGCAGCAGATTTCTTGACTATCCTTGGTGCTGGTAATGTCGGTATTGGTATTACTAATCCTGGCTATCTTCTTGATGTTGCTGGTACATTCCGAGCAACTGGCGCAGCAGTTTTGGGAGCCACCTTAGATGTGACCGGCGATACAGCCCTGGATAGTGGTTTAACAATCGGTGATGCAGCAGGTGATACTGTGACAGTTAATTCTGCGGCCTGGACTTTTTCCAACAACACAACAATGGCACTTAATGATGCAGTTAATGCCTTGAATATTGATTCTAATACTTTATCTATTGATGCTTCTACTAATAGGGTTGGTATTGGAACAACTGCTCCAGGAGCAAAGCTAGAAGTCTCAGATGGTACAGATAGTCTTCAAATTGCTAGTTCAGGTGACCTATTATTTGTAGATGCAGATGGTGGTGCAAGTATTACAGGTCCTGCTGGTGGTTCTTTAGCAATGGTTGCCGGAGTTTCTAAAGCATTAACACTAACTGGTAATGCAGCTTCTACTTGGTCAACGTCTTCTGGATTACTAACTATTAGTGGTGCAGGTGGCGTGACCATCGATTCAAATAGTAACTTAGTAATAGATACAGAAGGAACAAGCACTATTACTTCACTTGGTAACTATGGCTTAACAGTAGAAGGAACAGGCACTTACTTGGCAACAGTAGCTGGTACTTATGGTGTAGACGCTACTGGTGCAGTGACCATAGATAGTGATGCCTTATCTACTTTATCTGGAGCAGGCCTTTCACTCCTTTCAGATGGTACTAATACAATAACTATTAATTCAGAACAAGACATAGATGTAGACGCAGCTACTAATTTTGCTTTAAATACAACAGATGGTTCTATTGCCTTACAAACAGCAGGAGCAACTAATGGAGATATGACCTTAACAGTAGCAGATGACTTTGTCTTAAGTGCAGTAGGTATTGGAGACTTTAACTTTGGTGACAACACAACCTTAGATGTTGGTGGTACTGGTACACTTGCTATTAATACAACAGATGGTTCTATTACTATGCAAGCTGCGGGCGCTATTAATGGAGATTTCAATATTACAGCAGCAGATGTTTTAACTATGACCTCAGCAGGCCTGACCACAATGGACGTTAATGGTAACTTAGTAATAGATACAGAAGGAACAAGCACTATTACTTCACTTGGTAACTATGGCTTAACAGTAGAAGGAACAGGCACTTACTTGGCAACA
>PFMC01000003.1 GCA_002785295.1 Candidatus Komeilibacteria bacterium CG_4_10_14_0_8_um_filter_37_78 | reverse complement strand
ACATTTTAATAGGCATTTGGACTATGGGTTAATTGTTAATTGTTTCTTATTTACAATTATATACCTGTAGTCCATCTGCTTTATAATACCCATTTTGTCAGTCTTGACAAAAACTTGCAGATATGATATAATAATCTATTATTTTAGATACACAGATTTATGAATGAAACGAGGAACATTGAGTTCCTTAAAAACTGAATAACAAACACGAAAAGGAGACATTATGTCTAAAAAAACCATGCCTAAACAGGCTACAAAGGCTGCACCGGCACCGAAGCCCGCAGCAACACCTGCACCGGCACCGAAGCCCGCAGCAACACCTGCACCGGCACCGAAGCCCGCAGCAGAGCCACCCCGCCGCAACTACAGCTGGCTATCTTGTGCGAGCCTGGGTACTGCCATCCTGGTTTTGCTTGGTGTTTTGGTCGGTTTGTGGCTTTTGGCACACCTGACAACTACGCCTGTAACACCTGCGACCGCACAGATTGCAAACAGAGTCACATCTGCACCTGCGCCGCCGGCTGATCCATATGAAGGAACCGAATATGTTCCTGGTTATGGATTTGGTACCCCGGAAGATGTACAGTCCTGGAACGGTTTGATCGTTCGCATCGAACGTGAAATCAGTGAAGATGCAGCGACCTATCCGGAACTTGCTTGGTATAAAATCTGGAAAATGAGAGATACTGATTGGGATCTGATACTGGCTGAATTTCCTTATCCATCGGGCGATGATCTGGCAAAAGAACCGAACGGTGCTTTCATTGACCTGGCCATCTACGACCGGCTGGAACGCATCCGAAATGCTGTAGCCGACCGCCGTGAAGAAATGTACGCCGCAGCCGCAACTGCCAAATCAAATGCTGCTGCGACTGCCGAATACAATGAGCGGGTAAAGTGCCAAAATGATTTCATCGCCAACTATCCGGACATCGACACCATGTACGACGCTGCGGTCAATGTGATTGGTCTCGACAAAGACCAAAGTAAAATCAGTGGCGGTAAATACACATCCGCCGTAGACGCCACTCGCAAAAAATACTACTGGATGGCTATCGCCGTCCAGGAAGACGCAATGTTCAACGAGAAGGTTCGAAACACCTCCGTGTTTCAGAAACTTCTCAATAAATATGGGACCGAATAATTCGGTTCCACCAACAACAAAACCCGTTGTGTGCAAACATAACGGGTTTTTTATTTTGTTTTATAAATTATCTACTAAACCTTTTACAGCATCAATAATTTTTGGTTCTTCTGTCGTCATAAATTTTGCTTGATCAAGTACTTCGCGAATACCATTCTTTGTTGCAACGTCTACTTGCAAATGTAACTGATTATTAGAGACATCTCTTAACTCCTCATTTTGCCCGATTAATTCATTAATCATTCCCAACTGAGCCTTAATGATATTGGTATCGCCACTATCTTTCAATTGTTCTGCTATCTTAAAAATATCCTCTGCTTTGACGGTCACATCTATTGTGCCATCAATAATATTCTCAAGCTTAACACTTCCAAAAATTGATTTGGCATAAGCAATATTGAGCTCATTATTACTTTCATCATATGATTCAAACTTATACTTAGCTAAAAGATCCTCATAATTTGGCTCTACGATTTCAGCTACCACTTCTACAGCTGGCTCTGCTGGTTCAACAACTGGTTCAGTAGATACTGGTGGAATTGTTGGTTTAGTATCAGTTATTGACCCTGAAATGGCACTATCTGCCAAAATATCATCAACATCGCCTTCTGTATCAATAGCCGATGTCTCACTTGGTTCGACATCACCGATTTTCTCAATTTCTAGAATGGGCTCTGGTGTTAATTCAGCAGCCTCAACAGCCCCTATTTCTGAAATAGGTTCTACTATCTCTGCTGAAACATCATCTACTAACTTTGGGGAAATTATGTCATCAAAATCTTTAAACACGTCACCATATCTCTTTTCAGCTGTATTAATAGTCCATTCTATTGCACCTTTCAAATAAGTTGCTTCTGATGAATCTCCATTTCCATCAGAAACCATCTGTCGATAAATCTGAGCATCAACATTAAGTACCATATTATCCTGCTTTAAAGATTCAATAGCCTTACTCAATTCTAGCCCTTTCACCATCTTAGCTACCTCATTCTCATAATTATCATTTAAATAATTTTGAGAATCGCGAAGTACACCATTAGTATTAAAACCAGCGATTTCACCATCTCCATTATATTTAAATCTTATCTCCAAGCCATTATCCAACGACACTGTTTCTAATCTTTCGCTTGATTCTAAAATTTCATCTCCAGGTTCAGCTTTAACCTCTTCTGCAATAGGTTTAGCAGCTACTGGATCAGGTTCTGGAGTTGGTTCAGCGTCTGTAATTGTTTCTGCCTGCACAGATGCAGACTCTGGATTTAGTATTTGCTCAACATCCTTAAACACATCACCGTATTTTGCTTCTGCTTTATCAATAGACGAGATTATTGCTTGTTTCATAAACTCAGCTTCTGGTGAACTTCCTTTTCCTTCAGCTACTAAATACTGATATATCTGGGCATCCATATTAATTTGTGCAGATTGTGCATTTATTTTTTGTACCGCCATATCCATCCGTCCAGAACCAATATTACTCTGCATACTATTCTTATAATCATCGTTTAGATAGTTATTATCAAAATTGCGCAAAACTCCTTTAGTCGAATAGCTAATCACTTTACCATTATCATCATAACTAAAACTTGCCTTTAATCCATTATCTAGTTTAACTTCGCCTAGCCCTTGCTCTGCCTCGACTACCTGTTCTGGTATTGACTGTGATTCTGTTTGAACATTTTCATCAGTAGCTGGTGTATCAACAACTGGCTCTGCTGATACAGCCGCGTCCTTCACTGTTTCAACTGGCTGCACAGGATCAGGGCCAAAACCTTCGGGATTGCGAGCAGATATTCTTTCTATATCCTTAGCCATCGCATCACTTTCTAATTTAAAAGTAAACTGAGTAGCCTTTGCTTGTCCTTTACCCATATTTTCATAAATACTATCATCATCGAGAACTTTCTTAATTTTTTGCAATAAGACGACTTTATCAGCATTATTAATGTTTGGATTATTATAGATTCTAGATAAATCAGAACCAAAATCTTGGTCACGATAGCCTTCTATGTTTGAATAATACCCCCCCTCTCGATTTCCTAATACGAATTTCTTAATAACTTCATCATCACCTTTCAATAAATCTTCATAAATAATCTCTTTAACTGCTAGCTCTTCATAATTCAACTCTGCGCCTATATTTGGTGTCTCTGCCACGGAAAGATCTGGCTCCGCAACAGGCTCCTCAATACTAGTCATCACATCATCAATCGAATCTACTGACTCTACACTATCAATTTCAGGCGTTGACACTGCATCAGCAATAGAACCTGGCTCTCCGCTTGGTGCTGCTGCTGTAATACTGCCAGCTACCACTGGCTCTGGCTGATCAGGAGAAATGTCTTCACCAACCACTCTACCCAAATATTGCCTAATCGTTTCCGTATCACCCGGCGGGTTGATCTTAAAAAAGTTAGCAAAACCTCTTTTATCACCAGCAGTCTTATTGCGGATAACATCATAAAGACGTTCAAAATTATTTACTTGTCCCTTAATCGGTAAATTATGTGCTTGTCCATAATCTAACAAAGCTTCCTTAAAGGCTTCTTCACTAGCTAAATTCGTTGCTGGCAACTTCATCCCTTCTGATAAATATCTTCGATCCATCACAATCGCCATCCACTTAAACAAACCCTTTTCACCAGCTGCTTCTTCTAGCTCAGTAAATAATAAATTTTGTGACATTTCCTTGGTTAATAACTGTTGGTGTAATATTCTCAAATTCTGTTCTGAAGAAAATATCTGGTCAACAGTTTTGAAAGTATGAGTGTGCTGACCCTTGCCCAAAAATTCATTAGCCGAAGCCATCAAACTCAATTTACCATCTTTGGAAGCAAATAAAGTACCACCATCATGACTAGGAGAGCTTGGAATATCAAATCGAATACCAGATACATTATTCAATTCGTCAACTTCAATACCTATCTTATCACTTTGTAAATTATAGATCTGTTCCAAGCTAACCCTGCTGAGCACTGGTAAACTTAAATTCTCGTCAATTTGTCTCTGCACAGCAAATAAATGTGCCACCTTTGTTTCATTGAGTGTTGTGTCATTGGTATGCTTAATAACTAGCTCAACAGCTTCATTATTTTTAAATAAGCCATCACGCAAAGCAGTACCAGTAAAACGCTCGCCAAAAACCTTTAACTGTTCAAAATTAACATCACGATGATTGCTAGCAAACTGTACTAGACCATGATTATGTTCAAAAATAGCTAGCTTCCCATTTGCAAAACTATTGGTTATTTTATTAAGATATTGGAGTTGTTCAAATTCTTGTGGAGCTAATAAATAATCGCCCGAACTATTGGTTAAACCAATTTTATTAACTACAGCTGCGTACTGATCGAGATCACGAGTTACGCCATATTCAGCAAGCTGTTGTTTGATAATATTTGTATTTAAATCTTCATTAATAACAATACCATCGTGAAATTGCTGTTCACCAATCTGTATGATTTGACCATTCTTAATAATAATCTCTGTGCCATTGAAATTGACTGAATGATTTTCTAGATCAATATTGACTAAAGCATCACCATCAGATAAACCCTTGATCTGTTCAGCATAGATATTGAACTGTGCTTGTTCAGAAGTTAACATATCACCCACCTTAATTCCTGTCTCGGCTAATTCTTGAATAGTGCTAATTTTTTTATCAATCATATCTTGCCAGACATTCTGTGCAGTCTTACCACCATAAACAACCGCATCGCTTTTGTCAGTGACAATATCATCAGCATGTCCCCAAGCATCCTCAAAAAAACTGTCCAGCTTATCAAAATCATGGACTATTAATTGGTCACCCTTAAACTCAATAATATTTTTGAAATGGGGCATACCACTATTCATATAAGTTCTCAGATTGCCAATAACATTCTCTGCTTTTGCCGCATCCATGGGACTAAAACCATCAGTATCGCTAAGACGATCCATCTTCATCCCATCTACCACTAGTCTTCGTAAAGCTTGATCAAGATGATCATAAGAGCCGTCAGCACCAATCTCCATTGTCGCAACTAGCTTACCATCAACATTTTCTATCTGAAACCCTTTCTCTTGTGCTTCAGCATATAATAATGAATGCTCCTTAGAAAACTCTTGTTGATCTACGATATTACCGGCATCTGCTATTTTTTCAGACTCTATAGTCCCGGAATCTCCGGTCTTTCCAGAATCTAAACTATCTGCACCATTTTCTCCAGATAAAAAGTTCTTTATCATGGTGTATGTCCTCGTAGAATTGTTGACAAAATTATCTACTATTGTTTCTGATATACCACTAACGACGCCATCATCCTCAATGTTTTCACGAAAAGTATTAATAGAGGCTGTTAATGAGCCAACTACGCCATCTTTAAGTATCTGATTCACAGCTGAACCACCAATTCCCAAGAAAAGTAAAATATTACCTGATGCCTGGAAAAAATCCATCACTTTATGTTGACTATCCTTCTTAGCACCTTGAAAAGCAAAAGCCCTTCCTGTTTCTACCATAGCCATACAAGAATCTATTGCTATATGCTTTAGCTTATCTAATTTCTTAGATTCTTCTCCCCCTTCAAGTCCCCTAGTATAGCTAGATGAGGCTTTAAGCGCTCTTTGAGTGATCGCAGCAAGGCCATACAAAACACCTTTAATTGCGAAAAAGCCAGTCGCTGTACAAACAGTGTTCATTGCATCTTTAGCAACACCAACCTCTTTAGCTTTGCTCTGTATATAACTCTCCACCACTTTAGAGACGTTTTTTGTATAATTTTTATCTAATTGTTCTTGTTGCTCTGAGCCTGAAAAAATAATATCAGTAATTTTTTCTAATAATTCATCTTTTTCAGCATCGCTAATATTACTTTCATTGATTTGATCAACAGCTATCTGGTAATTTTGTTCTAATCCTAATTGTGAACTTGCTTCTTCTATGTTCATTTCTATTTTAGAATCATTTGTTTTAGTCTCTATTTTTTTTAAATCAGCTATGCCAACAGCAGAACGTAGATAACCAATCATATCTACTACGTCCCCTGTAATTTCCTCTTCATCTTTCTTTGCTTTTTTCATCTCATGAATATCTCCCTTCTCATATGCCAGATTGCCAACAACATCAACCACAAACTTGGTACCTGTAAAACTACCTACAAATTTATATATTTTATTGGCTGTTAATTTATCATATAAAGATTCGTGCCAACTTGGCTCCGTTGAATCTTTTTCTACTTGATTTTCTGAATTCAAATCTGCAGACCCTGGCTCCGCCTCAGTAACACTCTCCTTATTTGTTTGTTCTTTTCTAGAAGAAAACATCATATTTGTTTAATTACATCATCAATTTGTGCGGCGACATCATCTTTTATCTTTTTTGTTTCCTGATTATACTCCGCACTTAGTTTTTTTAACTCATTTTCGAAATCTTGATCAACTTGTTTAGTTTGATCTTGAAGATAATTTTGCTCCAATAACAAAATTAAACTATCTATTTGCTCAAGTGACATTTTTGGTAAAATAGCCAAGAATGAATCTTTAATTTCATCACTGACCTCCAAAGTTGAAATCAAATACCCCAGCTTTATACCTTGCGACTGAGCCGTTTCTTCTAAATCTTTGTTCGTAAAATTATTCATATCTTTTTATTTATCCCTGTATATATTGTGCCACTTTTTATGAAAAAAATCAATAAAAAGAAGGGTCTTGCGTTGCAAAGACCCCTCTTCTTGTTTTATGTTTTAATAACTTTGTACCAAACTTTATCACCGGAAAACTCAAACGTTATTTCCGTTTCCCGCGAATAAACTATTGTACATTCTCGTGTATCAGCCGCAATTTCATCAGAAACGCCCGCTACTCTTAAAGGGAACCTTCCCTTCTTGATTTTTAAAGCTTCGCCTTTCTGAATCGTTAGTAGATTCTTCCCAGATTGCTGCTGGTTAACAGTCTGCCAGTCACTAGTTACAGCCACTGCAGATGACCGGTATTTCTCATACTTCGGCGTCTGGTCAATAATTGTCTGATGCTGACTCTTACCTTTTTCATAGGTATAGCCCCACATCAGAAAATTATCTTCTTGCCCGCACCTGGTATAGAGGTAGGCGTTGATCAGCAACAGCAAAATCCACAGTCCAGCAAGAATGGTGGCGCCATTGCCACTTCTTTCTGATTTAAGGGCATTGACGATAGCAACAGTCAAAACCAAGGTCATCACCAAGACCATCTGTACGGGAAAGCTATGCCAGACAAAGGTCAAGTAGTATGGTGAGCTGAAGAGAAAACACAGCAACAGGACGAGGGACACGATTTTGGAACCGTGTTTCTTCATCCACACCTTAACCAGACTTTCATTCTCTGCACCTATTTCTTTATCTTTTGGTTTTGCGGCGTCAGCATCATCCTCTGAATTAACAGCTTTTAAATTGCCTTCCCTCGATTTTCCAAGAAAGATTCCAAAAGCAATAGAGACACCTATAAAAAAAATAATTACAGCTATTATTATAAACCACATGATACCGCTCATGATCTACCTCCTTGTATTATGATTGGGGGCATGTTTTTTGCTCCCTTATCGGTCATAATAATATTGCTGGTGTTATTCAATGCACCTACAGCAGCAGCTTCAAGGTGATCTTCGATAGCCTTTAACTTTGCATAGTCACCTTTAGCCTCGGCTTTTGCAATCAGCAACTTACCTTTAGCTTTACCTTTAGATTCCTCTACTTCTGCAAGTGAAGCAAACTTCGCTTTTTCCAAAACTGCCTCACCTTCGTTCTGTGCCACAGCCAAAGCATCAATGACTTTCTGAAGATCTTTAGATAATGTAACTTTAGATATTACATACCTAAACTGACTTATTCCAAGAAACTTGAACTCATTTCTAATACTTGAATCATCCGACTGACTAGAATCAGAAATGGCATTCTCAGTACGAAATATGGTATTAACTTTTTTCTCAATTACTTCTCTGTTATAGAGAAGGTCTTTGTAAGTATGATCGCCGGCAATATTTCTCTGTGTAGCAAGAACAAAATTTTTCAAAACTTTTTCCAAAGCTTCTTTTGTCTTTTTAAAGTTACCAGGGAAATATTCTGCACGCATCCAAAACCTAATCATATCTGGAATAGTTTCGGGTAGAGTTAACTCAACGGCACAATCCACATCTACATAGGCTTCATCTGTCTTTATCTTGACCTTTTTGTTGCCAGAGCCTTTTCTGGACTGTTCGACTTTCCATTTAGAATCTGTATCAACTTTGATTTCTGTGTAATCAAAATCAAAAAGCATTTTCGGTATGTCTTGATATGTTTCAAAGAATGGAAATATAAAGCCCATTCCGCTTAACTGCTTTGGTCCCGTGTTTGTTGTCTTCCATTCCTTTGGAATAACAAACGCCGGATCATTAATTATTTCATCAACAGTTATTCCCTTATCAGGATCATTTACTGTCCCTCTGGGCCTTCCCATCCTGATCACAAGACGACTAACATCAGCCGGCGTGTTCGTAAATGCCATTGCTAATATGACTGCAATAACAGCCGCTAACATCAGCACTGTTCCAACAAAATAGATAAAAAAATCCATAATATCTCCTTTTTCTTTTTCTTGTTTTTATTTAATTTTTAAGGTGCAAATGTGCTAAATATCGTAATTTAACGCAATTTACACATTCTAATTTGATTAATCATTATACACCATTTATCATATTTTGTCAATCTAACCCGGAGGGTCGCCCCGACCCGGAGGGTTGATTTGACAAAAAATCGCCTTTTTTATACTATTTAAACAGGTCGCTATTAATTAGTGACTTTTTTGTATGGTTACAAAACCCCGCATTATCCAACCAAATAATGACTACCATGTGTATAATAGATCTGCTAATAAATTGAGAATTTTTCATAGTGATACAGACTACAATCGCTGGTTTAATAAAATTATTAATATTAAAAAACAGACAAAAACCATTATTATTGCCTGGGCAATATTACCAAACCACTATCACTTCCTTCTTAAAGAACCTGATCTAAAAACAATAAATTCATGCCATTTTACTGGCTCAATAAAGACATCTATCTCCCAATTCACTTCAAGAATAGAAAATGCATATACTAAATATTATAATTTTAAACACCAACACACTGGGATAATATTTCAAGGTCCATATAGATCTCTACTTATTAAAAATGATGCTCACCTAAAAGAAATTTTGTATTATATTAATGGAAACGCTGTAAAACATAAAATTGTTAGTGATATAGACGATTGGCCATATACTTCTTATCACGATTATACGAACAAAAGAAAAAACTTATCCATTGTTGATAAATTACCAACCCGGAGGGTTGACCCAACCCGGAGGGTTGGGTAAACTTAAGAGGTAATCAATAATTTAAACTTATGAAAAAACTGCTAATCTTCATTATTGTCCTGATCATCGCCTATCTCGGCTATAACTACTGGCAAGATAATAAAATAATACCTGATACTGTAGATAATGCTCCGAATAATGCTGCTATTGAAACTGTTATCTGGCAAACCTATTATAATAATAGCTATGCTGTTTATTCGATTCAACACCCCAATGATTGGCAAGTTGCCAGTTCCAATCTGCAAACGCTCTTTACTTCTCCGAATAAAAATGAACAAGTCGCTATTTACTTACAAGAAACTGGTCACAATCAAGATGCCACTCAAACCACAGCGACTATTGGTGAAGAACAAGTGATCATTTTTGAGTCTACAAAAGATGACGAGCCAATCAAATATGTTGTCTTCAATCTAGATAATGATAAAAAATTGGAAGTTGCTGGCTATGGTGAGACTTTTGAACAAATGCTAGGTACTATCAATATCAACTCCAACCAACCAACTGAAGAGCAAATAGAGCTTGAGCAAACTGATACTGATGCTGAAGTAGTAATTGATGAGGAAGAACAAGCTACTGAACCAGAGGAAAACATCCCAGATGAAGCTACGGATGAAGAGGAAGAGTTTGTTATAAAACTATTCTATCCTACGGGCGATCGACAGTTCTGTGCGCAAGTCTTTGGTTATCAAAAAGAAATAGATACCAGATATAATACTGATGAGATCAATGCCTTGGTAAGTTTAGTTAAACCAATTAGTAATGAAGATAATTCTAATGGCATGCTACAAGTAATCCCAGCTGATACTAGACTGCGACGTCTAGGTATTGTTGATACCACGGCCACAGCTGAATTCAATGCTCCTTTAGCAGATCCAACCAATGGCGAATGTGATCTTGAGGCCAGACATGCTATGATCACGCAAACCTTACTTCAATTCCCTGACATTGACGAAGTGATCATTACAGTTGATGGACAGCCATTTGAATATTAAAATAATTTGTATTAAATCCTTTTATGCGGCCGAGCATAGCTCGGCCGCCTTAATTTGACAAAGACACTCAATTTATAGTAACTTCTAGACTAGAATCTAACGCAACATATTTGGCGCGAAGCGCTAGAAATGATAAGTTAGATTTCTATGATAAATTATAAACGATTAAATGATTTA
>PFMC01000048.1 GCA_002785295.1 Candidatus Komeilibacteria bacterium CG_4_10_14_0_8_um_filter_37_78 | reverse complement strand
AATGCTTAAATATGAGGATAAATTAGGCTGATTTGATAGGGGTATGACATTTCTATTTTGCTCAAGTATGACATTATCATATTGCTGTGACAAAAAAAGCCCTGCAAATTGACAGAATACTATAAATAATATAAACTATAATAAGCTTTTTTATAATCTTTAAATTTTAACTATGAGCGTACCGAAAAAAAAACGAACATCCGGTTCTCGAAAAAGACGTGCCTCTCACAATGCCCTAAAAGTGGTAAATTTGAAAAAATGTTCCAAATGCGGCGTTGCCAAACTACCTCATCATGCCTGTAGCAAATGTGGTAATTACAAAGGAAAAGAAGTATTAAAAATCAAATCTACTTTAGATAAGAAAAAGAAGAAGTAATTTTTCTTTTTTAATTTGTAAAAACTATGTCAAATCGACACCTTGCTCGTACATTAGCCCTCCAAAGTCTCTTCCAGTGGGATTTTAATGACCAGAAAGAAGACATTGATGAGATTAATAAATATTGCACTCAAGAATTTGCTGGCGATTTTGACGACAGTGGTTTCACTATTGAATTAATTCATGGCGTAGTAAAACAGATTAAGAATTTAGATCAACTGATTATCAAATACGCACCAGAATGGCCACTAGATCAGATCACAACAATTGATCGCAATTGTTTGCGAATTGGCATTTATGAATTGAAATTTGATCTCAGCATCCCTCCCAAAGTAGCGATCAATGAGGCGATTGAATTAGCCAAAGCTTATGGTGGCGATGCCTCAGGCAAATTTATCAATGGCGTATTAGGCTCAATCTATAAAGAAATGGAAGCCAATGGTGAGAAACAAAACATGGAAGAAAAAATTGAGAAGAAAACCTATGTTGGTGGTGTTATCTATCAACAAGATGAGAGTGGTACTCGAATAGTTACTGTTCTCAATAAATACAATAAGTGGACTTTACCCAAAGCAGCCATTAACGAAAATAAAGAACACAAAGCTGTAGTCATCACTGAACTAAGCAAACTTACCGGCTTGAAAGATTTGACAGTAGAACAATATTTAAACAAAATCGAATATAAAGTAAAAAAACCAAAAGCAGTTGTTTTAGAAAAAGTAGTTCATTTTTATTTGATCAAAGCAAATGATGCAGAGTTGCAAAAGGGTCAATCAGAAAATGTGATTGAAATCGCCTGGGCGAACATTGACCAAGCTGCTCGCAAAATAAACTATGAAAATACTGCAGACTTATTACAGGAGGCTATAAAAATTTTACAATCTAACAATTAAAAGTAGGTACTAGTCTATTCAAATTACAGGCAAATTTAAGTAGATTGAGACCTACCAGGAAGTTATTGCAATGCGTGACTTTAAGAAACTAGCAAAATCTTGGGGGGTCAAGTTTGATAATTATGATTTACTCAAACAAGCTCATGTGCATCGCTCATATCTCAATGAGCATAAAAATTTTGAATTAAAACACAATGAACGTCTAGAATTTCTCGGGGACGCTGTTTTAGAATTAGCAGTGACCGAATACCTTTACAATAATTACCCCAACCCTGAGGGTGAATTGACTAACTGGCGAGCTAGCCTAGTCAATGGCAAGATGTTGGCTAGTATCACTCGTGAACTGAAAATTGAAGACTATCTTTACATGAGCAAAGGCGAATCTCAAGATGATAATAGTAAGGCAAGAAACTATATTCTGGCCAATGCCTTAGAAGCCTGTATTGGCGCTCTCTATCTTGATCAAGGCTGGGAAATGACCAGACAATTTGTTGAAAAATATGTCATCTCCAAACTACCAGACATTTTGAAAGAAAAAGCCTATATTGATCCCAAGAGTAAATTTCAAGAAAAATCCCAAGAAGTCTTTGGGGTCACACCAACTTACAAAGTTGTTTCTGAATCAGGTCCCGATCATATGAAACAATTCAAAATCAACCTTTATGTTGGTAAGAAAAAAATCTCCGTGGGTGACGGAAATTCAAAACAAGAAGCTCAAATTGACGCTGCCAGCAAGGGACTGACAAAACTGGAGTGGTAAATCACCAAGTAAATCGACTAATAATATTCTGACCTTCCACCATCAGCTGTAAATGATCTTGAATATCTTCTTTGACAGTGCCAGTATGCTGGCGCTGTTTTATTTCTTCCTGATAAACACCCGTAATCTCTTGCGTCAAAATCTTGTCCTCCTGTTGCCACTGATAACGATAACCATTATCTAGTTTTTCTCTACTGATCAATTTACCATTGATTTGCCAAAATTGTTTAAAGACTCTCTGACTACTATCCGTCACCACCAAACTATGTTCGTCTGCTTCTACTACTCTCTTGATCTTACCACTTAGGTTTAAAGTCAACTTATCAATCTTCTCCTCCGCATCACTTTCTTTTATTACTAGTTTGAGTGGTAGCAAGCGCCACAATTTTCTAAAAGGATAAAATAGTTTACTAATTGCTAAATTGTGTAATTCTGGCGTGGTAAATTTATTATCCCAACCTGAATAGCCAGGCGCGAGTAGCCACCAAGTATCACCCTGCTTCATAGTGATGTCGCCATTGGAAAAATGACGATGCAATACTTGCCAATCTGCTGCAGCTTGGCGATGCCTAATCCAAATCGTTGCATTGTCATAACGCCAAACTGTTTCTTGTGGATTATCGGTAAGGCCTTCAGGAATATTATAAAAACCAAAATTCGGTTGCCAATATTTATTGATCTCTTTAAAATCACTAATCTGACTCGGCAATTTACTAGCTAAGCTGTCCTCAAAGGCTGGTTTATATTTATCTGCACTAGCAATACTAGCCAAATAGTTGAGGTTGTTGATGATGCCCTGTTTAATCTCCTCGTCTGCGGTGAAGTAAACATAAGGTGCTAATAATTTCATACTATAAAGACCATAGTCAGGCCCTTCCAAAGGATAGCCATCAGCCAAATAAATTTTATTAGTACTTTCTCTTAATTTCTGCTGAAATTTTTGATACCGCTGGTCTTCTGTCATCTGGGCCAGAGTCGCCAAGGCAGCATATTCTCTATTATAATGATTCGTATTCCTAAAACCATGCCAAATCATTTGCCGTCTCGTGATTAACCTTTTGATCGCTGATATTAATTCTTCTGGTTGACCTATTTTGTCATAGGCAACAGCCATCGCCATCATCACATCCTGATAAACAGTTTCATCTCCCTTAGGATTATTAAAAAATAGACTATGATGGAGATCAATCAGCCAGTTTAAAAAATCATAGCTATATGATTGTTGAATTATAAAATCTACGATTGCCTGTTGATCTAAGGAATTATCATCAATCAAAGTATAAATCTCATCTTTAAGATCTTGATATGTCTGCATCTTTTGCCGTGCCTGAGAAATAAGGGGAACAAACAAACAGATAAGTAATAAACTGCTAATAATAATCTTTTTCATAACTACATTATAGCTTAAAATCAATTTAAATAAAAAAAGAGCCTTACTTCTCATGGCTACGGGCTTTTTTCATTGATAAAACAGCTAAAAACTGTTATAATTTACAAAGTTTTAGTGCTTAACTAAAAAACTAAAAACTAATTAACTTTTTAACCAACGTGTATCTACAAAAACTAGAAATACAGGGTTTTAAATCATTTGCCAATAAAACCACTTTAGAATTCAATAAAGAACTAACCGCTATTGTTGGTCCCAATGGTTCAGGCAAATCAAATTTTGCTGATGCTGTCCGCTGGGTATTAGGAGAGCAAAGTCTTAAGGTCCTGCGAGGAAAAAAATCGCAGGATGTTATTTTTGCAGGTTCCGACAAAAAATCCAGACTAGGTTTTGCTGAAGTCAATCTTTATCTCAACAATGAAGATGGACGAGCACCAATTGACTATAGTGAAGTTGTGATCACTAGAAGAATTTACCGTGATGGTGAGGGTGAGTATCTGATTAATAAAAATAAAGTTCGTCTTAGTGATGTGCAAATGTTGATAGCCAAATCTAGCTTTGGTCAAAGATCATACTCAATTGTCGGCCAAGGAATGGTTGACTCGATTTTGACTTCCTCACCACAAGAAAGAAAAGAATTTTTTGATGAAGCCACTGGCGTTAGACAATATCAAATCAAAAGAGAGCAATCCCTCAATAAATTAGAACGAACCTTCGACAACCTTGTTCAGTCACAAAATGTAATCAAAGAAATAGAGCCACGTCTCCGCTCCCTCACTAGACAAATGAAAAGACTGGAAGAAAAAGAAGCAGCTGAGCTAGAATTAAAGCAAATACAAAACAAGTATTATAGCTTTCTACAAGATCAATTAAATGATGAATTAAAAGTCAAACAAACAAGCTTTACAACTGTTGAACAAACGCGCCAAAGCCTTGAAAATAAACTCAATGACTTACAAAAAGAATTGGAATCAATTGAAGATGAAGATAGCCACAGTCAAATTTTCAACGGTTTAGAAAATAAATATTCTAGACTAGTGACAGAAAAAAATAATATTCTCCAAGAGTTATCTCTATTACAAGGAAAGATTGATCTCAAACTAACCACCACTGGTCAAGGTGACGCTGTCTGGCTAAGAAAAAAATCCGAGGATTTGAGTGTCAAACTAACCGCCATTAAAGAACAACTAGACTTGCTGAGCAAAGAAAAAGAAGTGGTTGAGAAGTCATATGATCAAAAAGTGAAAGAACAACAGCAAATCGTGGCAGATTTCAATACACTCAAAGAAAAGTTACTCAACAAACAAGGCCAAGGTGATGACCAAAATTATAGTGAAGAGTTAAAAAAGAAAATCAACCTCTTATCTGATAATTACGAGGATTTTCTTCATAAACTAGAAAAAATAGACAACTTAGAAACGCTTATTGATTTACAGACAGAAGCAAATAATATTGCTACCATCATTAATACTATCCGCCACGAACTGAAGGAACAAAACACAACCGAAGGAGAAGATATAGTTTGGTTAGAAGAAAAAATGAACCAATTTATAACCAACAAAGACAATCTTGTAGATGAAATCAATCAATTGAAAATTAGTCTAGAAATCGCCAAGACCAAGCATCATCAATTTCAAGAACAATACAATCAACTAGCAGAAGAAAAACAAAAGATAGAGGGCGAGTTAAAAACAGCTTCCAGCACCAACCAAGACGATCACCAAGCTGCTTTGATTGAGCAAAAGACAAAACTAGACAAAGATCTAGAGGAAGTCAATAATAGTTTAAGCTTGGTTAAACAAAAAATAGATAGTTTCAATTCTCAAGTTGAAAGTAAACAAAACAATCTGATCAATATTCAAAAACAAACCCGCGAACTGCAAATCCAGCTCAATGATCAAAACAATCAAATAAATTCTATCAATATTGATATTGCCAGACTAGAAACAAAACTAGAAAATCTGAACAAAGAAATTCTGGAAGAATTGGGCAGTAATTGGCAGTCAGTCCCAGTGACTGAAGAAATAGTCCTCACTCAGGCCCGCGAAAAAATAAATTCTCTAAAAAACAAGCTGGCTCTAGTTGGCGGTATTGATGATGGTGTGCCCGAAGAATATAAAGAAGTAAAAGAACGATTTGAATTCTTAGATGACCAGGTTCGAGATTTAGATCAATCTATCACT
Organism: Candidatus Komeilibacteria bacterium CG_4_10_14_0_8_um_filter_37_78; assembly: GCA_002785295.1. Taxonomy (GTDB): domain Bacteria; phylum Patescibacteriota; class Patescibacteriia; order UBA1558; family UBA1558; genus UBA1558. Next base: position 5,183 of record PFMC01000048.1, on the reverse strand, counting down.
ACTCTGACTGAAGTCATTAAAGAGCTTGATCAAAAAATTGATCAGCAATTCAAAGAGAATTTTGATACCATTAATGATGAGTTTCAAAAATATTTCAAGATTTTATTCAATGGTGGTAAGTCCAGTTTGATGATCAAACAACCAACCAAAGATAAACCCACTGTAAATGAGGAACTAATCAGTAAGGAAGAAGAAAAAACAGAAGAAATATCTTTAATCAAAAAACTTCGAAAAACATTAACTGACACCGAGATTGAAATTGTTGCTTCACCACCAGGAAAAAAAATCAGCTCGATCAATACCCTATCTGGTGGAGAAAAAGCCATGACCGCTATTGCTTTGATCTGTTCTATCATTTCAGCCAACCCTTCTCCTTTTGTCATACTTGATGAAGTAGATGCTGCTCTAGATGAAGCCAATGCCGCTCGTTATGTGGCAATCATTAATGATTTATCTGACAAAACACAATTTATTGCTGTCACCCACAATCGAGTAACAATGCACCACGCCGCTATCCTCTACGGCGTTACCATGGGTGCTGATAGTGTTTCTCGATTATTATCTGTAGACCTGAAAGAAGCTGAAGCATATTCCCAATAATACTCCTGCGGCTCGTAGCCCTAAGGGTGTAGAGCCAGCTTGACATTTATCTCAAACTATTCTAATATAATAATCGTCACGAATTAGCTCTCTCACCCACCATTGGGCCTCTGGTCCGGAGGGTGATTTAATTAACTATTGTATAAATTGATGTTAACTATTAGACTTTCTAGAACTGGTAAGACAAAACAACCATATTACCGTATTATTGTACTAGAAAAAAACAAAGATCCATGGGGTGATTATCAAGAACTCCTTGGTAATTATAATCCTCGAACTAAAGAATTAGTAATTAAAGAAGACCGAATAAAATATTGGGTTTCTGTTGGTGCTCAAATGTCAAACACTGTTCATAATCTAATGATCAAAAATGGTGTCATTGAAGAGAAACCAAGAAAAGCTATAAAGATATCAAAGAAAAGAACAACTAAACTAGAGGCGAAGAAAAAGGAAGCTGAAGAAAAAGTAGCAGCTACAAAACCTGTAGAAGAGCCAGTAAACAAAGAAGTTGTGGATGACAAGGAAACTTCTGAAGAAATCTCTACAGAAGCACCAAAAGCTGAAGAGAAAGATAAAGCAGTTGATAAGCCTATTGAAGAAGCTCCAGTAGAAGAAAAAACCGCCGAAGAGAAAGTTGATGAACCAAAAGAACCTGCCCACAATGCTCAGCATAGCGCTACAGGCGGGGAAACACCAACTGAAGAAAGGGTCCCAGCCGAGACTTCTGTCTCTACTGAAACTACGGCAGACGGGAAAACTCCCGTAGAAGAATCAAAAGCAGAAGCTCCAGTGGATAAGGAAGTGGTAAAAGAGAAAGAATAAATTGTTAAATGCTTAAATTGCCGTATTGTTGAATAGCTTATAACAGTTTAACAGTAAAGCCATTTAACAAAGTACTCTTTTATATCTAATTGGAAAATCTCAGAAACAAAACTACTACCCTTGACATCTAACCAAAAATATGATATGATGTAAATATTGTGATAAAAGATGTACTCTGTATCAGTTTAGTCTTGGTACAAGAACATTGAGAATAATTATTAAAAACGAAGAAATGGAATCAGACAAAGAATTACTACAAGTTGTTGTTACAGCTTTAATAGACAACAAAGACGATGTAAGCATCGAAAGAACAATTGATGAGATGGGCGTACTATTATCGCTCAAAGTGAACCCAGCTGATATGGGTCAAATCATTGGCCGAAGTGGTCAAACTGCTCGTGCTATTCGTACTCTTTTAAGAGTAATTGGCGCGAAAAACAATGCTAGAGTTAACTTAAAGATTGTTGAACCTGAGGGTGGTGCTCCAAGAGAAAAAAGAGCTCCAAGAGAAGAACATGCCTCAGCTCCAGCAGCTCCAGCAACTGAAGAAATTGATACAAGCGCAGTAGACGATTTACAATTATAAACAAATCTTTACGAATATTACAAAACCCCCTATCCTGGGGGTTTTGTTATTGCTTAATTATTTCTATGTTAAGTATTGATACGTCACTTAACACATGTTAAGATATCTATATAATAAAAAACTTATGAAAACTAAAGAATTTCACATCATCTCAGCCTTTCCGAAGATACTAGACAGCTATTACAACGAATCTATTCTAAAAAGAGCTCAAAAAGATAAATATATTAAAATCGTAAATCATAATTTACGAGATTTTACTAATGACAAAAGAAAAACTATTGATGATACACCTTATGGTGGTGGGGTTGGTATGGTTTTAATGATTGAACCAATCTATAAAGCTTGGAAAAGTATTAAGCAATCTTCGTCCTTCGGACTTCGAATGCCAGGGAAGAAGACAAAAAGCTTAACTATTTTACTCACTCCTGTTGGTAAAGCCTTTAAACAACAAGTTGCTAGAGACTTAAGTGATTATGACCAGCTAATTTTTATTTGTGGTCACTATGAAGGGGTAGACGCTAGAGTAAATAATTTTGTGGATTTGAAATTATCTATTGGTGACTATGTACTCACTGGTGGTGAACTTGGCGCGGCTGTGATCATTGATGCTGTCACTCGCCTAGTACATGGAGTGCTCGGTAATGACCAATCAACTGAGGATGAATCGCACAGCAAAGAAGGTGTCTTAGAATATCCTCAATATACCAAGCCAGAAACATTCAAAGCTAGGTTAACTAAAAAATGGTCAGTACCAGATATTCTTCTTTCTGGACATCATGCCAAGATCAATGATTGGCGGGAAAATAATAGAGAAAAATAATTATTCAAACATATGACTGAAAAAATAGAAATCTACAATTTGAAATCACAACTAATTATGATTGGAGATCGAAAGAAATTTTATGCTGCAACTAAATCCGAGTTTAAAAAAATGGTAAGATTACCAAAAAAATCAAAACTATCAGACTAATTTTGATGAATTCGGCTGGGCGTATTTACTTACAAAAGAGAAGTAAACTTAAAAACGATAATGCTAATAAATACGACAAAACTGTGGGTGGGCACGTGGCTGCTGGTGATAGCTTTATGATGACAGTGGTTAGAGAATGTGCTGAAGAGTTAGGATTCCCAGCAACCGTATTGTCCGACAGTGAATTTAACAGAGCAATTAAAGTAACAGATTTAAATATTATTGGAATTTTTAAAAAAGTGGATCATCTCGACAATTTTCAATCAACAAGAATTTATAGAAACGGCACTGTAACAATTCAGCCACAAATATGCCCTATCTATATAGGCTATTATGATGGTCCAATAAAATTCTCTGATGGAGAAAGTTCGGGCATCGAGGTTTTTTTCCTAGACGAACTAAAAGATGACTTAAAAAACAATCCAGACAAATATACCAATGATATTCACTTTATGATAAAGAAATACTCAAAATACTTGAAACCAATTAAAAAATAAAAGACTGGAGAGAAAATAATAGGGGAAAATAATATGACTAATAAAAACTGCATCATCATCCACGGCTGTCCTGGAAAACCAGAAAATGATCCAGAAAAATGAACATATAATAAACATTGGATCCCGTGGATTAAAGAACAACTTATCGCCAAAGGCATAAAAACAGAAACACCTTTAATGCCTAAACCTTGGAGTCCAAATTATGAGGAATTTAAAAAAGAATTTGAAAAATATCCTATTGATGAAAATACAATATTAGTAGGACATAGTTGTGGGTGCGCCTTTCTTGTTCGTTGGCTTGGTGAAACAAAGCAAAAAATTGATAAACTTATCCTTGTTGCCCCATGGAAAATAAATGATAAGGACAATGATGAGGCTAGGGGAAAATTCTACACTTATGAGATAGACCAAACAATCAAAGATAGAGTTGATAATATTATCATGTTTACTGCTAATGATGAGAAGGATAACGGGAAAAAAGTTTAAAAATTTTTCACGACATTCTTGGTGGTTAGTTTGTCAGTTTAGAAGATCATGAACACTACACTTTCAATGATATGGGAACAGAAGAATTTCCTGAATTAATTGAACAAATAATATGACGCCCAAAACCAAAATAGATACATCAAATATCACCATTGAAACACTCAACCTTACCTTAAAAGGTATTACCTTGGATTATGCTAAAGATATTTTCAAAGAATTTACAGAAGAGATCACCACCCATATGTATCCAAAACCACCAGAAAAGATTGATGAAACTATCGAATTTATCAAAAGCTCAATTAAAAAAAATAAAAGTGGAAATGGCTTCCAGACAGTTATCCTTAATAAAGAAACTAAAGAATTCCTTGGCGGTGCGGGAGTGAGTCATATTAATAAAAAAACTCCAGAATTGGGTATTCGGATCAAAAAATCAGAACATGGCAATAGTTATGGTAAAGAAGCAATTACTGCTCTGAAAAAAATGGGCAGATGAAAACTTAGATTATGAGTATCTGCTTTATCCAGTAGCTGAGGAAAACTATGCCAGCAGAAGGATTCCCGAAGCTATGGGTGGTAAAATAGCTAGAGAATATAATGAGGTGAATCTGAGTGGCAAAAAACTACATTTATTAGAGTATCGAATTTATCCTCACAAACTTTGAACAAATAATATGGAAGAAGTTATCAAACAAATCCAGAAAAAAATAGTGAAGCTTCTGCGTACAGAAAATAGACAACCTCTTTCTGTAAATTCCAAAGATAATTGTAGTGAACTGGCTCGTTTAACTGGTTGCTGGATTATGAAAAAATGTCCAACTAGTAAAGCATCAATCCTTAAAGGAAGAAAAATCTTGAAAACAAGAAAATCTCACGACCTCTTAATTGTTGAAGATCATGGGATTAGCTATATTATTGACCCTGCTGTTTGGCAGTTTTTTAAAACTAAAAGAACCATCCTAATAGGTCAAACTACTAATTCCACAAATTGTCTAATTATTGCCAATAAAATATATGGTGGTGACTGGCAAATTTCAGAAAAATTTGGTATTAAAAAATATGATCCTGCCAAACTAATAAAGATTGTCAATACTAATATCAAACAAAGCAAGTAGACATTTTTATAATAACTTCTAGACTAGAATCTAACGCAACATATTTGGCGCGAAGCGCTAGAAATGATAAGTTAGATTTCTATGATAAATTATAAACGATTAAATGATTT
>PFMC01000059.1 GCA_002785295.1 Candidatus Komeilibacteria bacterium CG_4_10_14_0_8_um_filter_37_78 | reverse complement strand
CGGACCAGCCTTTGGCTGGCAGCTGGTTACTTAAGGGTTAAAAATTTAAATATGTAGTTTAATTGAGTATCTATGCTGGGGTGGTAGTTCAGCTGGTTAGAACGCTGCCCTGTCACGGCAGAGGTCGAGGGTTCGAGTCCCTTCCATCCCGCCATAGTTACTTAATAGGGAGAATGGTTTAATTTGTAAGCCATTCTTTTTTTATAATAATAAATGGAAGGGACGAGAAGCCTGTCCTGAGGAGCGGAGCGACGTGAGGAAGTCCCTTCCATCCCGCCAGACGTCCAATTTCGAACCGAGGGTTTTTCCTCGGTCTGAACTTGATTGGGCTTCTGGCATACCAAATTATTCAAGTTCAAAATAATGTCAAAAACTGGTGTCCAAATCGGCATCAGTTTTTGGTTTTTAGCCGTAAAACCTTCAAAGCAGAGCTTTAAGATTGTGCGCTGTTGGTAAAGACCACTTTGTGAAAACAGCTTGTCGGCATGATTGGTAAAGTCCATAATTTCATTGAGTTTTTGCACGAATTTATCCGCTCTTGTTTCTAATTCACCCAGCCTGTCTTGATATGTTTCCTTTTCTCTTAGTAAGTCATCCTGTACTTTTAAGAAAGCATCGGCGTCAATAATGCGTTTAGATCGGTCAACCACTAAATTATGGAGTTGCTGTTGAACCCGGGATAATTCTCGTTTGATACTTTTTCGTTCCTTCTCTTCCTGATCGACGCTTTCTTTAGCATAGTGCTCGAAATAAGTGTCTAAAGTCCTTTTGAATTTTTCGGGCAACTCAACGTAACTCAAATATTTGACCACATCGGCTTCGGCATTTTCACTACGGATGTATTTCTTTTCTTTACAGGAATGGTCTTTGCCGTGCGAGCAAAAATAATAGAGATGACCTTTTTTAACATCGCCACAGAGCATTGAACCGCAGTCGGCGCATCGGATAAATCCGGACAATGAATAAAGATGTTTGCGTGAACGGTCGGCGTATCGATTATGTTGAGCGATGATCTCATTAACATCATCAAAGAGTTTTTTGGTGATAAGCGGCGGAAAATTTGCCTGCGAGGTTACCCCTTGTCGCTTGATCAAGCCGTAGTAGATTGAATTTTGCAAAATTCGTTCAATCGCTTTTTTACCAACCACCTTGCGATTTCTGGTCTTCAATCCTCTCTTGGCCATTTCTTTGGCCAACGACTTATACGAATGTTTACCGGCTGCGTAGAGCTCAAAAGCCATTTTAATATATGGTGCTTTTACTTCATCGACAAAAAGTGTCTTATTCTTCCGATCATTAAGATAACCAATCGGCGCCACTCCCGGAAACCGGCCACGCTCGGCCGCTTCCCGAAGTCCCTTTTTAACTTCCCAGGAAATATTTTGCGATGTCCATTGGGCAATCGAGGCCATGATATTTTCTACCAGCTCACCGGAAAACGATTCGTCAAACTGTTCAACCGCAGAAACGATTTTAACGTCGTGTTTTTTAAGCATGTGCTTGATTGCCCCATAGTCGGCCACGTTACGGCACAGTCGATCCAACTTATGAACGACGATAACATCAACCTTAGAATCATTTTTGGCACGGTGAAGCATCTCCTGCAGTTTTGGTTGGTCGACGTTGCGGGCCGATTCGTCGCGTTCCTCATAAACGCCGTTCTCCAAAAAATGCCAACCACGCTCAGTGGCGAATTTATGGCAGGCTTTGACCTGGGCAGGAATGCTTAATTCTCGTTCGGCTTGGCGAGTCGTTGAGACTCGAGCATAGATAAAGTAGTTCATAAAGTTTGCTTAAATGGCGGGGGCTCTCATTGTTTGTGAGAGCCCCGGTGTTTTATTAATATTTTTTAACGTGGTAGACGAGTCTACCAAGAATTGGTATCTCCTTAAACCTGTACATCCTTTTTAGTTCTTTTCGTTCCGGCTTAATTTCCAGCCGATCGCCGCGCGGATGATAATACATAATCATCACGCCACTGGGTGTCTTGGCTAAAACAATATCGCCGTTGGCGATTTTGGCATCCCGATCAAAAATAGCGATATCGCCGTCAATGATGCCGGCTTCTTCAAATTTAATTTTTCCGATCCGGATAGAAAAAAAACGGTGGCCTTTAATAACCGCTCGTTTTGGTAAAGCAATTAAGTCTTGGGTTAACTGGTAAGATTTTTCAATATCTCCTTCGGCAATATTATCGAATACCGGCACCTGAATAAATTCGGATTCGAAATCATGGCCGTTATGGTTAACGGTTTTTTTAAATTCATCCAAACCCTCCTCCAATTTTTTAGCCATTTCCGTGACTCGTTTATCGCCGATGTCTCGAATGTCAAAACGGTATTCGGTGGCAATGCCAACCTGATGAATTTTTGATTCGGCCCAGCACTTCACCAGCTCTTCCTCTTTTACGCCATAGGCCTTGGCCAAAGACGACAGCTGTTTTTTAGAGGGGAAGCTGGCGCCTTTTTCCAGCTGACTGACGTAACTTGAAGAAACATCAAGCCGGTCAGCGATGTCTTTAACTTTAAGCTCTTTAAGCTCTCGTTGGGTTTTTAGATAGGCACCTAAGGTCATAATATATGAGTTTATCCACTATCCTCAGTTTACCTAATTAATTCTTTTTTGTAAAGATTAAGTAATTTTACTTTATCCACAGGTCGGTATTTGACTAATTAAGTAATTTTGCTTAATATGACTGTAGAGGTCTAAAAAGGATAACTTATGCGCACTACTCCGACAACCGTCAAGCTCCGCGAGATCAGAATCAATAAAGGTCTGACTCAGTACCAGTTGGCGCGAATTCTTGGCTTCAAACACAATACCGTCATCAGCCGGTATGAAACCGGCCGGAAAAAACCAAATTTAGAAACAGCCCAACGAATAGCCCTCGCTCTTGGCTGCAAGGTCGAGGATATTTTTTTGCTTTAAAAGTCAGCCAATTTAACTTACATAATTTTTAGTTTTAATAGTGAGGTCATCATGAGTGAGGTCGTAAATTACCATTGGTTTGCCACATGTCTAAAGTTAGTCGTGACGAGCAAAGACTTTTGGAAGTCGCCCGTAAATCGCTGGCGGAGTTTTTGGGACGCGAACCGACGCGCCAAGAGCTTTGGCGAGTCCATCTTTGTTTTAAGCGCATGGCTTTTACGTTGATTGAGTACGTTGACCATCAAAATTATGAGGAAAGAAAAAACAAGCAAAATAAAAAAACTGACGACCAGGATCAAAACCTTGAGCCGGGAGGACCTGCTGGAAAGGTGGCTGAAAATTATTGAGGCTTTCAGTGCTGATGATCTCAAGAATCCGGTTATCAAAAAAAGCGTCAAAATCGTCTTAGAAAATATTGATAAGGAGTTGGCCGAGAAAAAGTGAATGGCGCTTCCTTCTTTTCCCGACCCAACCCCGGTGTCGGGAAAAGAGACGAGGTGCTATCAACTTATTTTTATGGCCATACCAAAAATCAAAGTTAGGGATTTACGCAACGGCGATTGGTATTGGATCAGCAAAACCGTGATTGACCAGTACGGCGCAACCATCAAACCAATCGGCATTGCCTTATATAACTGTCTGGCCAAGCATGCCAATCAGGCCAGTTTTTGTTTTCCCTCGCAAGCTTTCATTGCCAAAGAAATCGGTTCGAGCGTCGCCAGCGTCAAGCGCAGCCTTGATCAGTTAATCCGGCTGGAATTAATTAGCAAAGAACGTAAAAAATACTGCAACATTTATTATCTCCTGAAATTAGATAGCTCACGGCGAGCTATCTCCCAGATCGCTCAGTCAGAACCGCAGATAGCTCACACGGAACTACAAACAAGAATAAAGAACAAGAATATATTAACAAGAAACAAAAAGCTGTGGAAAACTTTCAGGAAGCCAAATCGATGTTGGCGGAAAAAATGTCAATTGACGGAATAAAAATTAAAACCATTAACGGCAAAAAGTGTTTCTGGACAGGCAAGCGGTGGTTATCGGAAGCAAAGACATAAAATCTGTTCATCACTGTTTAGGAATTGGTCGAACCTAAGCCGATGAAAATAATTAATTATAAACAACGATATGACAGAGGAATCTTTTGACCAGGACCAAACTCCTGAGGAGGAAGGAGAGCGGGACGAGGCAGATCAATCTGCGGAAAACCAACAAGGCCCACAAAACGATCAGCCGGAGGCTGACGAGGAATCGCAGTAGGGGTCTTCTCTGCCAGCCTAATGGAGTGACATTGGGCTGGTTACAGAAGGCGTCTCTCAAAATTTTACGCATATGGCAGAAAAACAAAAAGAATTCAAAGTGGGCAACTGCCCAAGTTGCAATGGAATCATCTTTAACGAGGGTAACTTCGAAGATGAAGTTTCCTTTTGTATGTTTTGCCCCCATTGTCGAGTCAGGCTAAGAATAAGGGTCAAAAAAATAATCACCGTTGAGATAGCGAAAGCCGATTGTAATTCGGGATAGTGTCAGCTCATCATTTGAGAATTGGAGGGGAATAAAGCAAAATTTATTCCCTTTAATATGCTAAAAACTGGAATTTTTGGGATAAAAATGATATATTAAAATAGAGAAAAAAACCATTTTAAAGTAAAGCTAAAAAATTTATGGCGATCAGTACGGATATCAAAAAAATTAACGAATTACTATCTCGCGGCATCGAGGAGGTTATTGATAAAAGTCAGCTTGAGAAAAAATTAAAAAGCGGCAAACAGTTGCGTATTAAATTAGGGATTGATCCAACAAGCCCTAATATTCATATCGGCCGGGCCGTGCCCTTATTTAAACTCCGAGATTTCCAAGAGCTGGGGCACAAAATCGTTTTAATTATTGGCGACTTCACCGGCGTTATCGGCGATACATCCGATAAAGACAGCGAACGACCGATGTTGACAGAAAAGGAAGTTAAACAAAATCTTAAGAGCTATATTCAACAAGCTGAAAAAGTTATTAACATAAAAAAATGTGAAGTCCATTACAACAGCGAATGGTTGGGTAAATTGGATTACCATGAAATCGGCCGCCAAGCTAACGTTTTTTCGTTAAATGAATTTATCTCGCGAGAAAATATTAAAAAGAGATTAGATGCCGGCAAGCATATATCTTTGAGAGAATTACTCTATCCTCTCATGCAAGGGTATGATTCAGTAGCGATTAAAGCGGACGTGGAAATCGGCGGTACTGACCAGCGGTTTAATTTACTGGCTGGCTGGGAATTACAACGCTACTACGGTCAGGAGCCACAAGACATTATAACCAATCCGTTGATTGAAGGATTGGATGGACGGAAAATGAGTTCGAGCTGGGGTAATACCATTAATCTTTTCGATTCTGCCAACGAAATGTTTGGTAAGGTTATGTCGCTTAAAGATGAGTTGATTATTAAGTACTTTACTTTAACAACCAGAGTTAGCATAGCTGAAATTGAAAAATACCAAAAAGAATTAACGAGTGGCAATCCTCGCGACTACAAGATTAAATTGGCTTTTGAAATTGTCAGATTTTATCACTCTGAAAGCGATGCCAAAAAAGCTCAAGAATATTTTATAAAAACATTTAGCAAAAAAGAGACTCCTGAGACTATGCCGGAAATCAAACCAAGTAACTACGATATCATTACCGCCATAGTTGAATCAGGTCTTTCTCCGACTAAATCCGAGGCTCGGCGAGTGATTGAGCAGAAAGGAGTCAAGCTCAATGAGGCTGTAGTGGACGATATCAAACAAAAAATTCAAAAAGGCGATGTTATACAGAAAGGCAAGAGATTTTTTATTAGGATCAGCTGATTTGTTTTGCAAATATTTTTTCGAAATTTGCCTTTGACTTTATAAGGGCTATTGTTGTATAATCCTTTGTTAAGTCAGAATACTAAATTCTGATGTGAACATTAACAACCCATCAAAAAGGAGAGATTAGACATGCATAACGAAACGGCATTCAATACTCTTGACAGTGAACGCAGTGAAAAAGCCGATCAAATGCACCGACTCTTCCTTGAGTTGGGTGTAGATTTTGCAACGGGAGTGCCATGCGGGGTATTGAGATACATCATTCAAAACTTTGATGATGATGTAAAAATACTCCATATATTGGCCAACCGTGAATCAGAAGCAGTGGGCATAGCCGCGGGAGCGTATTTCGCCGGCAAAACCCCTGTTGTCTATATGCAAAATTCTGGTCTTTTTGCTGCTTCAAATGACGTCGCGTCTCTTCTCGTTCCCTATGAAATACCTATCTTTTTTGTGGTATCTTATCGTGGATGCGAAGGCGAGGATGCGATTCAACATCTAACGACTGGCAGGGCGACCGAAGCATTGCTTCAATCGCTCGGTTTGTCTTTTGTAGTTTTCGACGGACATGATCTAACGACACTCATAGGATCAATGTTCAAAGAGATGTACAAAAGCAAACTTCCGACAATCCTGTTACTAAAGAGAGGATGGCAAAGATGAAAAGAAAAGAAGCGATCGAAACTATAATGGCCACGATCAGTCATGAGGATGCCGTCATTTCTACAACAGGATTGATATCTCGGGAGATCTTTGAGAAATTCGATTCTGAAAGAAATATTTACGTCCCAGGTTCAATGGGGCTGGCATCTTCCATTGGGTTAGGACTGGCCATTTCATGTCCAAGTAAGAGAGTCATAGTTGTTGACGGCGATTCAAGTCTACTGATGAATCTTGGCTCCATCGTGACGATAGGCAATAAGCAACCTACTAACCTGCTTCATATTGTCATCGATAATGGCGCTTACGGTTCTTGCAGTGAAGAAAAATCAATGTCCGATTCCGCCCATTTTGATAAGCTTGCGTTAGACGTTGGCTATCAATTTGTGCGAGTTGTGGATGGTCAAGAAGCATTGAAACATGCTATACTGGAGTTTAGTCGAGGGTCGGAATTTATTCTGGCAAAGATTAAACTGGGAGGACGCCGAGATTTTCGTCGTCCACTGAATCTGGCCAATGTCAAAAACAGATTCATGCTGTTTTTGCGACAAACTTAGAAAGGAGAAAGACCATGATGTTCAAAGGTAAAAGTATCTTCAATGCGTCTTTTGACGTATTCGCCAACAATTATCATTCCGTTCGACCTGGATATCCTGCTCCTCTATTCGAGGATGTCAGGGATCGATGCGGAATTGATGCCGACTCGCATCTATTGGAAATAGGTGCCGGTAGTGGAATCGCAACCGTCGAGCTGGCCAATCTTGGCTGTCATATCATTGCTATTGAGCCTGGTGCTCATTTAGCAGCGATAGCCAGAGAGCAGACTGAGCAATTCAAGAATGTCGAGGTTGTTGAAGGGACATTCGAGAATTTTCAGACAACCGGCAAGTTCGATGCTGTCCTGGCTTTCACCGCCTTCCATTGGCTCAGTGAAGGTGATAAGTTCCAACAAGTCCTTGATTTACTTAACGATTCAGGTAGTCTCGTTCTGGTCTGGAATAGTTTTTTCCAGAGCGACTCGCAGGCAACCATGGATGTAAACAGGGCTTACCGCGAGTGTCTACCTGAAGTCTACCCCGAGGAGTCTATCGTTGCTGATGTTAATAAAGGGGTTTTGTCAAAGTTAAATCGTAGAGAACAAGAGGTTGTTGCTAACCCTCTGTTCTATCCGGTTTTTTTGAGAAAATACCTTACGACATACAACTATGATGAACAGACGTACTCGAAACTTCTCAACACTTTTCCAAAAGTTGTTGAGGTTGAAGATGGGAAACGTCTGAAATTCCTCGAGCGCATCTCTGAGATCGTTAAACGGCATGGGAAAATTTCTGTGCCCGTCTTGACAACCCTCATTGTCTGTCAAAAAAGGGACCATTTCCTTGAGGCAATCGCAACACATTCCAAAGGAGCGTAAACCATGTTAGACATCAACGTGATCGCACGACTTGCAGAGAAGTACACTGTGCCTCTGGAAGATGTTTTGTTTATCGCCCTCAACACGAACGGGATCAACCTTGATTGCGACTACAACAGAATGCGGACGGCCTTTCGTTTGGCAGACAGCAATCTGTTTAGCTACGCAAAACAACGGGGCGAACTCGATTATTACTTCGCCTTGCCCGTGAATCAGAAAAGTCCGTTTGTTCTGGTTGATAACACCTTGCTTCTGCAGGATACGGTTATTGGCCAGACTATTGGCCAGACGGAAGATATCTGCGATTCCCACTATCCTCGCAGGAAAGGGACATCGCTGAATCTAAATCCAAATTCTCGGACATCGTGTCGTGGCTGCCAATTCTGCTACACTGCGTACCAAGTTCCTTACGATAGGAAGAGGCTCAAAACGGCCTCCGATCTCAAGGACTTCTTCGAGGATTGGATGACCAAGTACGGTCTGACCGATTTGTCTCATCTAATCCAAATGTCCGTTGTTACTGGTTGCTATGAGAGTAGTGACGAAATCTGCCAGTTCCTGCGCACACTGAAAGGTGTGCTTACGGAGTATAAGTTTACTGGCAAGATCTTCTATCTCGGCTCTCAAATTACGACCAAGGATCAACTGAACAGTCTGTCTGAGATTAAACCGTTCGGCATCTGCCTGTCGCTTGAAACCTTCGAACGTCGAGAGTTGTTGCGGGACAAAAAGAGGCTAATCGGTCTCCAAGATGCCTGCGAGTCGATGGATTTCGCTCAGGAACTTGGGTACGAAGCCAACTTCGCCTACATTGTTGGTATGGAATCGTTACGTGTCATGGAGTATCACTTCAGTGTGCTCAAGAATCACGTCAACAAATTTCCAACCATCAATACTCTACAGATGCACAAGTATCATGAGGCGACCCTGATGACTCCGGACGCCCACCGTCTTGAGTACTACCTTGAGGCAAGACAACTTCTCGAACGGCTTTTCGCTGAAACGAGCATGAGGCCATTAGTGTGGGAGGATTACCGAAGTCTATGGTTCCTGACATTCAACAAGGAGCCACTCTATGGAATCCGGACCCCATAACTGTCAAAACACGGGTTGCACTGTCTCAAAAAGATAGTGCAACCCATTTTTATTTGACTCGTTTTGTGAAAAAAACAACCAAAGAAAGGGGTGATCTAACAATGGATAATGTCGGCTTTGAGTACCGAAACAAAGAAGGAGAAACGGCTTTTGAAACGTTCCTGAAATATAGCAACGAAAAAGAAAAATCTTCCGCAGTGTTAGGAAGGATTCTGAATCGTTTGCTTATTAGGGACGGGATGACTTTTTTGGATGTAGGAAGTGGGAATGGTGAATTCCTTAGATTGGCATTGAGTAGGATAAACCACCCACAAAGAGTGGAATTTGTCCTTCTTGAGCCAAGTCGGGATTTAGCGAATCAGCTAAGGTTGACAACGCATCATTTCCCATGTAATTCGACTGTGCTGGTCGAATGCTCAACGTTCGAAAACTTGATAACCAACAGCCAATTCGATATTATCTTAGCTTCCCATGTGCCCCTGGCAAAGGACCAATTAGAAAAATTGCCAGGAATTTTCGAAAGGATGCTAAGACTATTAAAACCAGACGGCTCTTTGATTGTAGTCTTGAGGGCAAAAGACGACATTCATGAGTTTAGAACAGTGTTCAAATCTTGGCTAATGGGCAGAGATTACCGATCCGTAATTATTGATGACGCAGTTAGTATTTTGGAGGATTTCGCTCGAACCATGCCACTGCGGATATCGAAATTTAGTGCCGAGGCAGAGTTACATCTGCCTTATCCAGGCAACATGCGGGACGTGATTTCAATTGTCGAGTTCTTTCTGAATAAAAAATGGAAGGAATTTCCTGATAATGTCCGTCAATCAGTGTTGGAATATATCCGACAAAGAAAAAGCATCTTGCGACATATTGACGGATTCGTCGTGGCGGAAAAAATCCCGTCATCTCAAACGCACCTTTAGTTGGGCCGGATTTTCAAAAAAGAGTCCGGCCTATTTTTATTACCATAAATTTGCTATACTTGAAGTACATAAAAATTTATGGATCAAAAAGAAATTAAAAAAATAACTGATTATATTTTTTTGAAATCCGCCAACCAAAAAGCAGATTTAGCTTTAGTTTTTGGCACGCGTCATCAGGAAGCGATAAATAAAGTTTTTGAATTATATCGTGATGGATTAGTTACTAAAATTTTAGTCAGCGGAGGCATAAATAGAGTATCTGGAGAAAATGAGGCTAAAGAAATGAGTGATAAATTAATTCAATTAGGTGTAAAAAACGATGATATAATTTTAGAAAATAAATCAACCAACTCCTTAGAAAATGTTTTATTTTCAAAACAAATTATAGACCAGGACTTTGGTTTTGATAAAATTAAAAAGATTATTGCTGTTGTTAAATATTATCATTCTCGCCGTGCATTAATGACATTAAAAAAACATTTTCCAAAAACTATTAAGTTAATGCCGGTTACTTATGAGATCTACGGATTTACGATAGATAATTGGTTTAACAATGAGATTGGTAAAGAAAAAGTTTTGAGCGAATGGAATAAAATTCCGGAATATTTAGCAAAAGGTGATATTGAGGAACTATAAAATATGCTATCAAATGAAAAAATAACCTGCCACAATTCAGCCGGCAAAAAATATTTATTTGACGCCAGTAAATTAAAATTTCGTCCTTCGGTTTATGGTATTTTGATTGAACGAGGTGTAATTCTTTTGTCTCGGCAATGCGATGGCTATGATCTGCCGGGAGGTGGCATTGAAATTAACGAAACTATAGAGCAAGCGTTGAAAAGAGAATTTTTTGAGGAAACTGGTCTGAAAATTAAACCAGTTAAATTAGTTCATGTTCAATTCTCTTTTTTTGTTGGCCGAATCAAAAAAGGTCCTTTTAATTCAATTCTGGTTTATTATCTGGTAAAAATGACCGGCGGAAAATGGCTCTCCGTCAACTAGTGTGATAGTTTAGTATCCAAATTAGTGGCAAAAAGGCTAGTGTCATTTTAGCAATATAAGTATCAATGTTTCTA
>PFMC01000022.1 GCA_002785295.1 Candidatus Komeilibacteria bacterium CG_4_10_14_0_8_um_filter_37_78 | reverse complement strand
TGGTTATTTTTAGCGTAAAGTTGGGAAGCTTTATTTTATAGCTAATTTTACCACTATTTTTGATTTATCCACCACACTAAATGCTATAGAGCCTACAATTATTGACAATATATCATATATATGCTATAATATAGGCATAATCAAATTACATTAAAAATTCATAAATTCATTAAAAGGAAAAGGAGCTCTAATGAAACTATTTATTGGTCTAAACAAGACTATTCAGGTACTTAGTACTATAGCTGGTGAAATATTTATTCTGGTGCTGATCTGGTTTATCTTCCAGATCGTATTTTCCATTGATCCGGGAAATACGCACCAGCCAATTCCCCACCCTTGGGCAATATTCTTATTGAAACATCCAGCAATTTTAATTGGAATGTGTCTCGTAACAATTTATACCCTCGTCAGAGGTCATAAGGTAACAATGAGACACTTGGGTTTATATAAATAAACCCAAACATCTAAACAAAAAACCCCTAGCAACGTCTAAGGGGTTTTTCTTTTATTAAAATTTTACTTATCCGTATATTATTTTCTTATTAATCTTCTGAATACTATCTAGACTATCATTGTCTGCCCTTTTGTTTCTCTTAATAAACCCACACTTAGCACACTTATGAATTAAAACTAGGTCACCCTGCTTGGCTTCATTGTCAATCGGCACCATCAAGCCATGACAATCCGATGCCCGATCCCCTGGATGAACATCAACATGCTTTGAATATAAACAATAAGGACAATGGTTCGTATAGCCATCCCCTTTTACTGATTCACCACACTGTTCACAAATGAAATCTTCTTTATTTTTTCTAAACATAAAATTTAAATTTGCCAATCATACTCCATTAAGTCGGCTGCTTGCTTATTAAGACCCTTCAATTTACCACCTAAAATTTTCTTGAGCTGTGGTGGCATCTTCTCTAAGTCTTGGATAGTTAAAATATTATTATAAAGCAAGGTATTTTTTGTTTTCTTATCTGTATAAAGAATAGTCACTGGATAAATAGCTCGATCTTGAATCAAACGTTCCAAACTATATTGCTCTGGATATTGCCAACCAGTCAAATTTATTTTCTTAGCATCAGCATAACGCTTATTATGATCTGAAAACCTAGTATTCGTCACCAGCCAAGCACCAAAAAAATCATATTTATTCTTATTCTTTTTAAAACCATCACGCACATCTTCCAGTCTAGCCTGAACCTGCAAGATCTCTCCCAAACCAGTATCACGATGATATTCATAATGATGCTTACACTCAATCAACCAAGTCTTCTTATCTTTCGTGACAATCACATCAACTTGATGCTCAACACTAGCTCCGGGGATGATCACGTTCCATTTTGTTTGATAACCATAATATTCAAATAGTTTGGCAATGTACTTTTCCCAAATATCGGGTGGGATGTCAGCTAGTGCCCGCCGCAGTGAATAAATCTGCGCCACTTGTCGATTAGTCTGCTTTAATTGTCGATGAATCAAATCAAAAAGCATGTTGGAAGTAAACTCATTTGGCAACTCTCTCAACACTTGCCTAGCAATCCGATCAGCAGCATCAGCACTTGCTCCTGATTTCTGAATAGACTTTAGTAACTTTTTATAGCTAAAACGAGTCTTGGAACCGTCAGCTTTGATAATAAATAATTGTTTCATGAATTTTCTTTAATTAATTCTTTAGCTGTATCCCAATAATCAGTAATACCATGACTAACTTTCAAATAATACCACCATTCTACACCCCAAAGATAAATACTGTCAAAACCTATCTTTCTTGTATATACCAAATTATCTTTAAACTTTTCAATACTCATCAATTGCAGTTGCTCAGCTATTGGTATGTTAACAATTGATCGATCACTCCAGGGCTCTAATTGCAATTCTGAAACAAAAACTTCTTCTAGGGGTGAAATCATTTTTACTAATTTTTCTTTAATCACATAAAACGCTGGTGGCAAAGGATAAAAGAACTTACCATAAACTGGATTCCAAGTGCTGCGATAAACGCTTGTCCCAATGATTGGACTAATTTTAGCTGCTCCAGCCCAAATAGACAGTTCTCCACTCTCAGTAATAATGATTGGCCGCTCATCCAATGACTGAACCAAAGCAATTTTTTCCTGATAAAAATCTTTATCGAACTCTGGACAGATACCAAAAACCTTCAAAAAAGGCTCATTGTCAACTTGCCAGGCAATAATATTATCAAAATCTTGAAAATGTTTAATAGCACTCTTAATCATCACTAGTTCTGCTTGTTGTTGTTCTGAAGTTGTGGATTGGTCAAGCCAAACAGGATCATGACACTCAGGCCAGCGTGGTTGACGACGACCAATAACCAAAATCACCTCTACTTGTCTCTGTTCAGCCATCGCTAAAAGCCAATCTAGCTCTTGATAAGTATATTGACCTTGTGCCATTTCTAGCTCATCCCAATAAGCCATCAATCTTAGTTTTTTAATTCGTAGATCATCTAGTACATTGACGTAAGCTTCTTGCCAATCAAGACCCAATTCTTTGGCATACTTATGACTAAAAGTTGCCCCATACTGGATTTCTTTATTTTTCCCAAAATCTAAATTGTATAAATATAAAACAAAAATAAAAAAAGCTAAAATTAAGATCAACATTATCAGCGCTTTTCTTTTAACTTTTTTTAATCTCTTAAACATCTAGGTGATAATAAATAATCCAATGCCGATCAGAACAATAGAAAATATTTTTTGCAGCAATATTTTTTTGCTAGTATTTTCTTTGAGCCACTCTGGGTGCTTTTTGGATAATAATAATACTATAAAAAATAGAAAAACATATTGCATGCCTTGCATAGCATTGATCAGAGTAACACTACCAATAGAAATAGCCCAATTCAATAGTATAAAATACAAACCGCCTGCCAATTGACCACCAATAAACAAAAGAGTGGTTTGTTGGCCGGAAGAACCAACATTTTTAAAGATTGCTTTCCGATTCTCAGCCCACAATAACAAGATCAAAGCACCAATAAATGAACCAATTCGCGTCCAAACAAAACCAGAAATAAAGCCAACCTGATCAAATAGATATTTTGAAATGACAAATGACAATGCAAAAAGCAGTGACGATAAGATGGCGAGTGATATTAGTTTATAATTATTCTGACGAACTTTCTCCCAATGTTTAGTGATCAAATAACCACCAATCAAAATAAGAACAAAGCCAAAGATCTGATTAAGAGCCAATCTCTCTCCGATCAAAACAAAGGCCAAAAGAAAAACAAAAATTGGTTGCCAACTACCAACCATTGGTGTCACTCGCGAAACTTCATCATACATCAAGGCTTTAAACAATGTTAATAGGGCAAAGGTATAACAAAGACCAGCAACAATGCTGATTAATAAAAAATTTGTGCCGATCCAATAAAGTCCAAAAGGCGCTAAAACAAATGCCAATAACCCTAAAATAGTAATAAAAAAAGTATAGACTGCTGGATTGGGTATGCTCTTATTTAATAATGATTTGTTCACTGCCATAGAAATAGCATTGAACAGATACGCAACTGAAGAAACTAGTAACCACATAATTTAATCTTTAACTGTTATTTCACCTAGGGTGACATGTCCCACAAATTTTAGTAGATCGTGTGGAATGCCATTATGCTCGGCAATCTGACTATACACTTTTCCTGATTCACGAATAGTTCTCTTTTTAGTTTTCATGTCCACATCAACGATACCAAAATCTGCATTATAACCTTTTTCCCATTCCCAATTATCAAGCAAGGACCAATAAAAATATCCTTTAACTGGTGCCCCAGCCTGAATAGCATGATAAAGCTCTTTAACATAAGAAACAATAAAACGTGCTCGCTTATTATCTTTATCCACGGCAATACCATTTTCAGTAATATAAATTGGAATTTTATAATTTGCTAAATCCATCACTACATCAAAAATGCCAGGTGGATAAATCTCCCAACCAACATCAGAAGCTTCCCGTCTTTCTTTACGAATATCTGTAAAAAATTGCCAGTGTGAAAAACGGGCTTTGGCTACTCGATAATGGAAATAATAATTTAAACCAAGAAAATCATGACATCCCTTAGTTAATCTCATAAACCAGTGATTCCAAATCCGATCAACAGTCTGAACAAATATAATATCCTTCAAAGAATGCTTATGATAAATTTGAAAAGATGAAACATTATTGGCAAAACCAACTTGCGCCTGATAATCATCTTTATCTAAAACATTGTGAATGCTACGGTAGGCTAAAATATGGGCCTTAGCCATATTCTTGATCACTTTACGGGCCTTGATCACATTTTTCTCACGTGGTGGCCAAACACCAGCAATATAGCCCTGCGTAGCAAAAACCATTGGTTCATTGATTGTCATCCAAAAGTCAACCAAAGTGCCCAACTCTTTAACAATCATCATCACATAAGACTGAAAAATCTCTGGAGCGTGGGGATTGAGCCAGCCATCTTCGTGCATAAACCAGATCGGATTTGTAAAGTGATGCAAAGTAACAAAAGTTTTCAATCCTTGCTTACGTGCTTCTTTCAAAACTTTCTGATAATGCTCTATTTCTTTCTTATCCCAATGATTGTCTTCTGGCTCTACTCGACTCCACTCGATTGACAAACGAAATGCATTATTGTGCAAATCCTTTGTGATTTTAAAATCTTCTTCATAGTGATGATAATGATCTGGTCCGCTACCAGCAACCTGATGATCATCAGCATAGCCCTCCTGCTCAAAAAGATGCCAATCATTATTAATATTATTGCCCTCTACTTGGTGAGCAGAAGTTGCTGTCCCCCAAAGAAAGTTTGGTGGAAATGCCAAAACTGCATCATCCTTGGAGCTTTGATCAAGTTTTTTTCTAAGCTTGGTTTTTTTTCTTGTTTGTTTTGGCATTATCTTAACCACAAAGCAGCTGCTCCAATAGCCCCTGCTCGATCGCCCAACTTAGATTTTAAAATTTTAATATCTGCTGATTGAGATGAAATAAGGTTATTCTTCATCACTAGTTTAGCTGGCTTGATAAACAAATCATAAGCTTCACTAACACCACCACTTAAAACAATAACTTCTGGATCAAAAATATTAACAATATTGGCCAAACCATAACCTAAATAGTGACCCAACTCTTGATATATCTTCAATGCTGATTTCTTCCCAGCTTTGGCTTCTTGTTGTATTTTCAATGGTTGGTTGACATTTCTACGTTTTAAAAATTTTGCTGAAGCATACTGCTCAAGAGTCCCCTTTTTCTTTGGCCGTCCCTCAATACCATTGAAATTGATGATCATATGACCAATCTCACCCGCTGCCCCATGATGTCCAGTTAACAAATTTAACTTTGCACCATGACGAAAAATAATACCAGCGCCAACACCTGTACCCAAAGATAGCATCACTAAAGATTGCATACCCTTACCCGCACCGTACATCATTTCACCTAAAGCCATTGCATTGGTATCATTTTCCAATAACACTGGTAGCCTGAATTTATCTTGCAGTATCTTTTTAAAATTTATATTCTTAATAATCGTTGAATTTGGCAGCATTAAAACCTTTGTCCGCTCTTTATTCAAGATACCTGGCAAACCAATACCAATACCTCTAATGCGAGATATAGTATAAGGTTTGATCAATAATTCTAAATGCGCAATCAAGGTTGCTAAAAATTGACGAGAAGTTTTAAAACTCTTTAATAAATACTTATCTTCGGCTAATACTTTGCTACCACGCATTAATACTAATTTGACTTTAGTACCACCAATATCAATGCCAATTAAGAGGTCTTTGTTGATTTTTTTTGTAACCATAAGAATAAATTAGATAAGTATATTATAACATTTTTTTACCTAATAAAAAAACACCCCGTGATTCGCCAGGGTGTTTTCAAAAAACTATCCAAACATCAACCAAGCTGGTTTGAAAATCAGTAAAATACCGAGTAATAGAATAATAATACCACCAATAAGTTTGGTATATAGTGCATATTTAGAACTAATACCAAAAGCTTGTAAGGTCACCATCGCAATGATAAACACCACTAAATCATCCAACATAAAGATGAAAATATACCACAGTAAATAAGAATAATAGCCCACCGGCGACAACTCAGCCATTGCTAAAACTTGAGTATAGATTGCTGGCAAACCAGCAGAACAAACTAACTCTACTAAATTAATTACGGCTGCTAGGACAATGATGCCAGCAAGTGCCCATAGAAAGTTTTTGCGAGAAATTATATTACGTAGTTTATCGAATATCTTCCGACGATTTTCACTACCCTCTGCAATACAACCTGTCTTGTGATCATACCATGACTTAAGATTGAAATAGCCAGCACCAATCGCCACCAAGCCAATAATTATTCTTATTGTAGCGATCATCCCAATAAACAAGAAAATATTGAGCCAGGCTGCTAAAAATAAATAATAAACAACACCTGAGGAAATAATAAATGCTAATCCTAAGATCCATCTCTTTTTCTTATCTTCCATTCCCAAAAGTAAAGTTATCAAGAAAAGTAATACCCACATAGCACACGGATTAAAGCCATCAAGGAAAGCGATGGCAGTTGTCAAAGCAAAAAGTGAAGTTGTACTACCGCTCAACTTACCGAATAGCGGCAAATCAACTTCAGCAGCAGCAATTTTATTTTCTTCTAATACTTCTGGTTGACCATAGATCAAGGCACCGTGCCCCAAATCAGCCAAAATATCTGGACAATCCTTGATCTCACATTGTTCTACTTGATTAGCAATTTGCTGACCAGTGGTAGCGTCATTAAGATAGCCAGAAATAGCTTTGTCACCAATGATAGTCAAAGGGACTCCAGCCACATTGATCTTCATATATTCTCCCACTTCTCGCATCAATTTCAGATTATCCTTATCATTATAGATTTCGAAGTCATGAACTTTGACATATGGCTTTTCTAAAACAAGCTTTTCTAAAAATATTTCTTCAGCTGCGCAATGAGGGCAACCCTCACCACGGAAAAAATACACTGGCACATCCTTTACAAAAACAGCCTCTGCCTTGGTGGGCAAAAAAGAAAATATATTAAAAATGAGTACACTAATGACCAAAAGTGATAAAAGTCTTTTCATTAAATTATTTCTCCTTATATTTATTAATTAAATCTAAAATTTCTTCCTCAGAGACTTCGCCTGTTAGCCGGTCAATCTCTTGGTCGTTTTGATCAAGCCAGATAAAAGTTGGATATTCTTGTAATCTATACTTCTCCTTCATCTCCGGAAATTCATCAATATCAAAATATTCTGTAACTAACCACTCATTTTGTTCTTCTATTTTTTGCCACCGCGGACGCATTACTAGACATCCTGGACACCAAATAGCACCAAATTTAAGTACTTTCATATTATTTATTCAAAAATATTGTTTGTGAAGGATAAGCAAAGTCTATCTTTTCGGGCTCAAAAGCCTTCTTGATGGCTAAGTTAATTTTTTCTTGAACTGCCAGGTATTCATTATAATCATTATTCGGAAAAAAGAACACGATATCATAATTCAAACTGAAATCACCAAAGCTCTTCCAAGCTACTCGATCAAAGCGACAATCCTTAACAGAATTTATCGCTTTCTCAATAATAGCAGAAATCTTTTCTAGTTTTTTGTTTGGTGTCTGATATGTAATTCCGATAGTAAAATTTATTCTTCTCTTCCATTTTCTTAAAATTCTGAATATGGGCATTAGTCAACTCTCTATTGGAAATAATAATCTCTTCTCCCTGTAAACTTGTAATACGACTAGTCTTAATACCAATCTTTTTCACTGTGCCCATTTTATCGCCCACTACAATATAGTCACCAACCCTGAATGGTTGGTCCATATAGATTGAAAAAGATGCAAAAATATCTTCCAGAATATTATGAGCCGCCAAAGCAATGGCGATACCACCGACTCCGAGACCAGCAATAAGAGATGTGATATTGAAACCCAGATTAGAAACAATAAGTAAGGTACCAACGATCCAAATAACAATCTTGATAACCTTTGTAAACAAGGCTATCTTGTGTATATCTGGACCCTCGTCATCATCACCATCTTCAGCAGCTTTTTTGGTAATATACTGACTTACTAAATAGTCCAAACCAACTTGGATTGACTTGATAACCTGCCAAATTAAAATAATTATAA
The DNA here is from genome assembly GCA_002785295.1 of Candidatus Komeilibacteria bacterium CG_4_10_14_0_8_um_filter_37_78. Taxonomy (GTDB): domain Bacteria; phylum Patescibacteriota; class Patescibacteriia; order UBA1558; family UBA1558; genus UBA1558. The sequence continues at coordinate 2,925 of PFMC01000022.1, read as the reverse complement.
ATAAATAATGTATAATCTTTGTAGCTAGGTCACTCATCACCAAATATTTTGATGAGATCACTAATGCTAAGACAAAATAAAAAATCCAAGATATTTTGCGGACTATTTCGATCAGGGCATCATCATACTCAGTCTTGGTCAGCCCTGCAACTTTCTTCAGACGATGCACAATGATTGATTTGAAAATAACAAAGATGATAATCAGCCCAACCAAAATACCAAGAAATATCAGATATGCTTGTATCGTATTATTGAAATATTCTAATGCTAATAGACTCATAAAAAAGTTTAAATATTAACAACCTAATTGTAACGAAAAAAGGTCTATGTATCAAATAAGGGCATCCCGTCAGTCGGAACGCCCTTATTACTTATCGGAAAATTTTAGTTTACTAATTCCTTAACTGCTTTAGCTGGATAGTACTTTACTTTCTTCTTAGCTGGAATGCTAATAGCTTCTCTAGTCATTGGGTTGATACCCATTCTTGCTTTTGATTCTCTGATTTTGAATTTACCAAAATCTTTAATCATCACTTCATTTTTAACTTTCATTTGAGATTTGATTTCTTCAAATAGCCATTCAATAAGCTCAATGCCATCTTTCTTACTCATCTCATACTTGTCAGAAACCATCTGGCCAAGCTCTTTTTTGGTGATTTTTCCTTCTGCCATAATTTTTTTTCTTAATAATTAGTGCATTTATTAATTAACTGACTTTTATTTTACCTCAAAGCTGAGCAAAAGTACAATAAAAAGGGACTTTTTGATTGTGTATAACTTTTTGATAAATTATATTTTGGCTAATATTAGACTAAAAAAATCTTATCTTAATTAGAGAAGATTTTAAAGAATTTGATATTTATTCAGCAAAAATTAAGCTATTTTCTCCATTAATCTTCGCATTGTTTCTAGTGATTCTTGGAAGCTTTGTATATTATTCTGGATATTTTCAGGTAAATTCTCGTCTAATAATAGTGCTATTTGCTGCTCCAAAGAGACTATCAGATTATCATAAACAGATTTTTCAATCTCACTAATACTCGTTTTTGAATAATCCATTTTCTCTAATAATTCTAGTAAATGATCTCTATCAACTGCTAAATAAAACACTGGAATATTATCGATTTGTTTCTTAACCAACTCAGGAGAGGATTGTTTATCAATTGTCAGACCATATTTAATTTCAGTACCCCCTTTTTTGGCAATGTCTCTAACTTTATTAACTTTTTTTTCAAAACGTTCGCCTGATTGATCATCACGAACTTCATCAAAGGCGCAGACAACATCACCAGTTTCTTTATTAACAATGACATTGTCAACACCATTGGCATAATCATCATACTGACTAGCTCGCACAACAATAAACTGGTCGTGCAAAACTTTATAAAGAATGCTAGTAATCGCCATTTCCAATAAATTACCATGGCCCTCTCTTTTTTGTTGATGATAATGATCGAGAATACTATCTTGATTGACTTTGCCAACCGCACCACTGTTGACCAAGTCTCTTTCTGCAATAAACTGTTTGTCCATTTTAATATCCCCCACTTTGTCATAAGGCCCATGCTTACCTTTCTGCCAGGCCAACATATTGAGCGTACAGTCATCATTGACTATTTGACCCTCATCTCTATCTGAATACTGGCTCAGATCATCATTCATCTCTGCAGCCATTTCACCTAAAAGTCGTTCCAATTTTTCAATCGAACTTTCATTTTTTTCAAAACTCGCATTCATTGTCTCGTTGAACATTCCTAACATACTATTGACAGTCACTGATCATATAATCAGGAAATTGATAGCCAGCGACTTGTTCACATGTGAAGTCATTATCACCCTCGTAGACAATCTGCCATTTAGAATCAATATTGGCTGCTAAAAATGTATCAATCTCATTGGTTGGGTTACCATACTCAACAATACCAGTAGCGTGCTTAGTTGTCTCTTCTAAAACTAAAACCACAATATCATCCTGAGATACATTGTTCTTTACAGCAAACAATTTCTTCAATGCTGCTGATAATACTGGTGATACTGGCTCATCAACATCGGCACTATCAGCATTGCTCACGACTTGATTATTGGTCTGTGGCTTACTAATACAGCCTGTAGTTAAAACGAGCAATATCATCATAACTACTAATAATTTTGTTTTCATAGTAATATTTACTTAATTCTTTACTATAGTATATCATAATGCCTTTAATAATGCTGCCACCTTGACCCTCTTGACAATATACAGATATACTAGTAGAGTGAAGTTCTTATTAGAAGTAGTTTAAATTTTGTTCTTTTCACAACTATCAGCTATAAGGAGACAGAATGGCACCAACTGCAGAAAATGTTGTTCAGCAAACTATACAGCCGGATCATCAGGCTACACGAAAAATCACCAAGATTTTTCAGGCCTTTAAAAAAGTCCAAAACAATGGCGGCATTGTCATTGTTCATGAGCCCCAAGAACCAGGAGAACCAGAGAGATTGATCTGTGGCGAAATTTCATCAATTGGTGATGTTCGCGGCACGATTGTTGTCAAATTTCGCTGGCAAGCAGAAAAAATTCACACTTATCATGTCTCGCGAGAACCGCAGGATTTGATACTGGAACATCCAGACTATATCGAAGTAGTGCCGATTGGTGGCTCACAAAAAGCTTGCCTTTTCAACAGGCACGCTAATGAAGATCCGCGTCGGATCATTGTCTTGGTCGGCAAAGGAGATCCAGCCTGCATTGACCAAAAACACATTCTGAATTAAGAAAATAAAAGACCGCCTTGTGAAACAAGACGGTCTTTTATTAATACTATACAGGAAACCCTGCCAGTAGAAAGGCTTTAGAAGCTAAAGCCTGACGGATGGCAGGGATGAATGGTTTAACATACTGCAAGTATGTTAAACTGTTATTATGAGAATTCGTAAACTAAA
>PFMC01000062.1 GCA_002785295.1 Candidatus Komeilibacteria bacterium CG_4_10_14_0_8_um_filter_37_78 | reverse complement strand
CTCAAACACCTGGCGAACCAGCTGTTGATGCTAATGGTCAAGTGACTTTGGGTCAAATGACTGACGACGCTACTACTATAGCTTCAGGTGATGTGACACAAGTTATGGCTAAGATGGGCGCTACAAGAGACACTGCTTTAGAAGCTCAGTATAGTGAAGATATCGTTTCCAAAGTTGTTGCTGGCGTAGAAGGTTTGACTGCTGAAATGCGCAATGTCATTAACAATTTCGTTACCTATGGCACCAAGTCTACAGATATACTTGGAGCTGGTGAACGTGCTGGCGTAGTCAATAGCTATAAAGAAGCTTTTGACAAATTGCCATCCACTATTGAAGAATGGAATGATGTTGTGAAAATCGCTAATGGTCGTTGGCCTAATGAAAGGTCAACAGCCAAAGAAGACAGAGCAAAATTGTCATTTAAAACGATCTATTTGCGTGATGCAGATATGAATCAACCAAATGATAATGCCGCTGTTACTGTCATGGCTTATGGTCTAAGACCAGCCAATCGTAACCTTAATTCTGAAAAGGTAGCGATTACAACTTTCCGTTATGTCTTTGGTTATTCACCTCAGACAGCTTCTGCTTGGGATGCAGTCAGGGCAATTGCTTATTCTGGATCTACAAGATAGTTCAACTACTTAATTGTTGAAAATAGAAACCCCTCTAATCTTTTGATTAGAGGGGTTTTGCATCCATCCAAATGATGTTTAGAGAATAAAAATAAATGAGTTGTGGATAAAATATTGACATTAACTTTTAAATCAAGTATCGTAGGAATGTAGGAATATCTTACATTATTGATAAATTTAATTTCTATGGCTACTATTTTAAAAGCAACAACCAAAGGACAAATTACACTACCTGCTAGTTGGCGTAATTCTTTTAACACTGATAAATTTATTGCTCGTGTTAATGGCTCTAAATTGGAAATTGAGCCACTAGATCTAGATCAACTGGTTACAAAAAATGATGAGTATACTGTTTTTGATGCTATTCGTGATAATCAAGGTAAGGGCATCAAAGCCCAAGACTTGGTAAAAGTACTAAAAGATTTAGCCTAAATTGATGGACAAGATCAAAAAGCTTTTACAGAAGGTGAGTGCTCTGGATCGAGTTAGACTATTAGAAATAGTGGGGAAGCTGCTAAAGAATGATGTCGCAACACTTAATATTATCAAAATCAAAAATACAGATTTTTTAAGATTAAGATGTGGTCGTTTTAGAATTATTTTTCATCAAGAAAATAAGCAAATTATAGTTGATAGCATTAAACTGAGAAATGAAAATACATATAAGGATTTGTAATTTGGATAATTGACAGTTAGCTCAAAAATTGCTATTTTTATAGAGCTATGAAACAGTTATTAATACTTTTTATTCTTATTTTTTTGGCACAGCCTTTGACAGCGAGTGCTTATTTTTATCGTCTTAACTCGACTGATACAAGCTATGTGCAAGGAAGTGGATTGGACCAATATGACCAAGCCAAAACTGGCGTCGGCTATAATATTGAGCCCTTGGCTGCTTATGGCTATGTCAATGGTGAACAAAACCCAGCAGTTGGTGAAGTAAGTGGGTTAACCAAGAGTAGTGTCAAGATCAACTGGCAAACTGCTTATCTTGGTCGTAGTCTGATTGAATATGGTCTTGATAGTTTTGATCAGCAAACAGCTTTATTATATTGGCGTCAAGGTGTGCAAAACTATACTTTGCAGAATTTGCAATGCGGCAAACTATATCAGTATCGTCTTGCTACTTATGATGTGGCAGAAGCAAGAAATGTCAGTGAGACTCATCAGTTTCAAACTTTAGCCTGTCAGCTCAATATTTTGGCTGATGCCAAATTCGATCTTGAAACGCAGGATGGTATCTTGGAATTAACCAATGAGACATCTGGTCGGACAATCAAGAGATTTGATTATAATTATCAAGCGACGATTGGCATTCCTGAAAATGCTATGCCTGCTCATGCTATTCTTAATATTCGAGAAGCAAAAAATGAGACGCCAGTATCGCCATCGATTAGCACTGGTCAATTTTCTTTATATCAGAAACCAATCACGATCAGTGCAGTCGAGACTATTAGTAACAATAATATCAAGGCCTTGAATTTGCCTGCCACCATTGAGATCAGTTATGCCAAGACAAGAATGAATAATTTTGCTGAGCAAAGTTTAAAATTGGCTTATTACAATGCGGAATTAAATAAATGGGAGGCTGTGCCAACGATTGTCGATGGTCAAGCAGGTTTGATCAGAGCAGCAATTACCAAAATGGGGGATTATCGTTTATTAGCTTCCACTAATGGTTGGGTACCCGAGGAAATAGAAAATAATAAAGCCTATAAAGAATATGGTACAAATCAAGTTTACTATATTAGCGATAATATTAAACATCAGGTTTCTGCTTTATCAGTTTTGCATTCCTGGAGTTTGAAAGTAGGTAATTTACAGACTTCCTCACTTTTATATCGCGTGCCGCTCGGCGCCGAACAAAAATATCGTGATGGCAGTTTGGTTCGGGTCGGCGCCGCAACATACTATTTTATTGAAGATGGTGGTAAAAGATTGATTATGAATAAGGAAGTGTTTGAAACTTTAGGCTTTGTTGATGAATGGGCTTACCCAGTAATGCCCGAGGATGTTGTGGATTATCCAGATTTGTCAGCGATTATTGATAGTACAACCAAACTTAATAATGTTTTAGTTAAGTATCCAAATGACAATAAAGTATATTTAATTGAAGATGGTCAAAAACGGTGGATTATTGATAGTGTATCTTTTAACCGTAATCATTATCGTTGGGATAGGATAATTACGATTCCTGTTTTGGAAATTTATCCCGATGGGGAGCCAGTTATTTAGGTGTTTAGCAACTTAGCTATTTAGGGCCCGCCTGCATCGCTGCGCGAAGCATTGCGGGCAGGTATTTAGGTGGAGATTAATATGAAAGGTCGCAGTAAATGCGACTTTTTTAATTGTGATGAATATGAGAACAGGATATGTATACATTATGACTAATCAGAGAAATATGGTTTTGTATGTGGGAGTAACTAATAATCTGATTAGAAGAATTAATGAGCATAAAGATAATTCAGGGTCTTCATGTACATTTTGTCATCGCTATAATGTCAATAAATTGGTTTACTATGAGGAATTTGAGGACATTGTCGAGGCGATAGATCGAGAAAAACAACTCAAAGCTGGATCTCGACAAACAAAAATTAACTTAATAAATAATTTTAATCCAAAATGGACTGATTTGTGTTTAGCGCTCAATGACTAAAGAGTGTCAGAGATTGCCACACCTCGTTAGACTCGGTTCGCAATGACTGACGTGCTTACACCCCTTTGTCATTGCGAGTCCCGTGAAACGGGACGTGGCAATTTCTGACAATTGATCACAAAAAAGTGTGAGAAATTATTTGAGCCATGCCTGAGAATGACGTGAAGTAGTAAATAAATCAATTTTTTGTTATAATAAGCACATGAAAACATCTATTTTTGTAGCTTTTTTTGTTATAGCAACAATATTCGGGAATCAGGTACTAGCTATTAGTACAAATGATACATTTGCTAGAGAGCAAGTCTATTTAGATATTATTAAAGCAGATTCTGCTTGGCAATATACTACTGGTTCCAAGGATACAGTAGTTGCTGTGATTGATACTGGAGTAGATATAGATCATCAGGATTTATACGAGAATATTTGGCTGAATAGTGGTGAAATAGCTGGTGACAATATTGATAATGATCATAATGGCTATATTGACGATCTGCATGGTTGGGATTTTGTGCACAATGAAGCTAATCCAGTACCTAAAATTAGTGATGACTTTTCTCGCCTTGGTTTAATCCACGGTACTTTTGTCGCCGGTATCATCGGAGCACGAGGCAATAATGATATGGGAATTACTGGTTTGAATTGGCAGGTAAGTATAATGCCCTTGATAGCTCTTGATGGTTCTGGTTCTGGCAATTTGAACATAGTTAGTAAAGCGATTGATTATGCAGTAGACAATGGGGCCGCTATTATTAATTTATCTTTGGTTGGTATGGCTACTGATAGTGCATTGAATCAAGCGATTGAACGGGCCTATCAACAGGGTGTAGTGATTGTTGCTGCAGTTGGCAATGAAGATGTGCAAACTTTAAATGAAGATGCTGGAATTGACTTGACCATTAATCCTAGATATCCAGTTTGCTATGATGGTCAACAAAACTATATTTTGGGTGTTGGCTCAGTTGATCATTTATATAAAAAATCTTTATATTCAAATTTTGGTGAGCATTGCATTGATATCAATGCGCCTGGTGAAGAATATATTGGTTTGAGCTATTATCAGCCAACTTTGAGTGAGTATCGTACTAAGTATGAGAGTTTTTGGTCGGGTACATCACTGGCCACAGCCACAGTCAGTGGGGCTGCTGCTTTAATCAAATCTTATTATCCAACTATATCAAATGCAGATTTATATTCTTTGATTATCGAACAAGGTGACAATATTGATAATGTGAACCCAGGTCATGAAGGAATGATGGGTGGTGGCGTACTAAATTTAGAGAAAATTTTTACCAATATTAATCAGTATATTAGTTATCAAGGTTTTCTATTTACTTTTAGTTTAACAGCTGAAAATTTAAATGTTCATGTTTATGATTGGCAGGGAAGCTATCAAAGCGATCTTGTCTTAGCCGCTGATAAAATAATCTCATCTGAATTGATAAGTATTAATCAGCAACCAGTGATTAGTATTTTAAGAAAAATTGGTGATGATTATCAAGTTAGTAATTATGATCTGACAGGTCAAGTTTTAAATCAATTTACTATCACCAGTAAAAGCAATGATTTAAGTTTGGCCAGCTATCAAAATCGTCTATTAATTATTCATAATTATCAAACTACAGCCCAAATAGATTTATACTCTGTAGATGGGCAGTGGTTGAATTCCTTTAACACTTTATTGGTTAGTGATATTGTTGCCGGGGATTTGGATGATGATGGTTATCAGGAGATCAATATCTTAGCTGATAATAAAATACTATCTTATAATCAACTCGGTAATTTAGAAAAGACAGTGATGGTTGATCAGCAGATGACTCAACTAGCAATCAATGATCAGAATATTTTTTTGGCAGCTGGACGCAAGAGTCAGCCAATAGTTCAGATCTTGGATCATCAAGGTAAATTGATCAAAAGTTTTTATGCTTATGGTGTTCATTTTACTGGGGGTGTTGATCTGACTGTGACTGAGCAATATTTGATTACAGCGCCCGGACAAGGTGGCGGACCTCACATCAGATATTTTGATTTTAATGGAAATTTAATTAAACAATTTTTTGCTTATGATGCGGACAACACTGCAGGCATTGCTGTTGAGAGTCTTAGATAATTTTGTTATCCAGAATTTTCGAAAAATCTTTTGGGAAGCTTTTCGCTTTGCCACTGTTGGTCTGATCAGCATGTTGATTGATTTTGCTATCTTTATCAGCTTAACAAGATTAACTGACTATTTTCACGAGCATTATCTGCAGGCCAATGTTATTGGCTTCTGCATAGCGGTGATTAATAGCTATTTATTGAATAAATATTGGACATTTCAGCAAAACGCGGCACATGATTGGCAGCAATTTGCCAAATTTGTCGGTATTATGCTGGTTGGTAGTTTTGTTATTGCTCAAACAGTACTTTATACGTCTGTGGAAATATTGCATATTTATGATTTAATAGGTAAAATTATTGGTGTTATCTTAGGTTATATCTGGAATTTTTTTACAGCAAAATATATAGTATTTAAGATCTAGGGTAGTCGGTACTTAGCTATTTAGGGTGTGGATCTTATTAACAATCTATCGTTCTAAGGATATAATAAAAAAATATAAAAAAATAAATTTATGAAGCAAGTAATCTTTGATAAGAAAAATATCTTAGTCATTGGGGGAGCGGGCTTTTTGGGCTCTCATCTTTGTGACGAGTTGGTAAAAGAAAATAAGGTTATTTGTATAGATAATTTTATTACTAGCGCAGTGGATAATATTCGTAATTTGATGCAGAATCCGAATTTTAAATTTATCAAACACGACATCAAAGAACCAATTGATTTGACTAGTCAACCAGATTTGCAGAAGTTTAAAGTGGAGTTTCAGGGAATTCAAGAAATATATAATTTAGCTTGTCCGACATCAGTTAATCGTTTTGAGGATTTGGCGATTGAAATTTTAGATGCCAACTCTTTGATTATGAAAAATGTTTTGGAAATGACCAAACAGTATCAGGCTAAGTTTGTGCAACTCTCTTCATCTGTAGTTTATGGTCCACGGCGTGATGAGGCTAAGTTTTATACTGAGAGTGAGCGAGGTGATGTCAATTTTACTGACCAAAGAGCTTGCTATGATGAGGGTAAACGATTTGCCGAAACCATGGCCACTACTTATCGTGATCATTTTGAATTGCCAATTCGGATTGCTCGTGTTTTTAGAACTTATGGACCAAGAATGCTCTTGAATGATGGTCAGATGATACCTGATTTTATCATTCATGCCTTAGATAATAAAGACCTGATCATTTATGGGGATCAAAGTTTTACTACGACTCTAGCCTATGTCAGTGATATTGTAGATGGCATGATCAAAGTGATGGAAGGGGAGAAGAATGATATTTATAATCTTGGTAGTGATGTTGTCTATACTTTAGAAGATGTTGCTAAGATGGTGATTCAAATGACAGGTTCACAGTCACAGATCAAATATGCTGATCCTTTATTATTTATGACTCCTCTTTGCAAACCAGACATTAAAAAAGTAAAACAGGATTTGGGTTGGTTTCCAGTCACTTCACTAAAACAAGGATTGATAAAAACTATTGATTTTGCTCGCGCTAATAAAATTTTATCAAGATAAGAATGTCAGTTAATAGTAAAATCTATATTGTCATCCCTGCTTGGAACGAAGCACAAAATATTGCTGCTGTTTTAGCAAATTTAGCTCAGTATGATTATCAAGTAGTCGTAGTGAATGATGGTTCAGTAGATGAAACGGCTCAAGAAGTCAAAAAATTTGCTAATGTCTATTTGCTTAGTCATCTGATCAATCGTGGAATGGGCGCAGCTTTACAAACGGGTAATGAATTCGCTCTTCAACAAGGAGCGGAAGTGATTGTTCATTTTGATGCTGATGGACAAATGCAAGCTAAGGATATTGAGTCCATGATTTTGCCAATATTCTCAGGAGAGGTTGACATCACGATGGGTTCAAGACACATGGGCATGAAATCAAATTTACCTTGGCTCAAGAGATATATTATCCAGCCGCCGGCAAAAGTGATCAATTTTCTGTTTACTGGTATGAATCTGACAGATGTGCACAATGGCTTTAGAGCGCTAAACAGAAAGGCGGCTGCAACAATTGAAATCAAACAAGATGGTATGGCCCATGCTACAGAAATATTGCAACATGTCAGTAAATATGATTTAAGATATCAAGAGATTCCTGTGGAGATCATTTATACAGACTTTGGACAGGGGATTATGGGTGGTTTTAAGATTCTACGCGATTTAATAATTAAGAAATAGTGATGTGGATACAGATCATAGCTAGTATAGTGATACTAACAATACTCTATAATCTCATTACAAAATTTCGTCATAATAAATTGTCACGGTTTACTTTCGTGGCGTGGCTTTTATTTTGGCTTATTGCTTTGGTGATTTTTTGGATCCCAGAGATTACAAGCTATCTAGCCGCTGCCTTAGGGATTGGTCGTGGTGTAGATTTGATAATTTATATTTCGATAGTGGTGATATTTTATTTGATCTTCAAGATTTATTTATATTTAAACAAATTGGATTCGCAGATTACAAAAGTTGTCAGACATTTTGCTATTAATGAAACTAAAAACAATCATGAGTCAAGCCAGAGTAGCGATCATCATAGCTAATTTCAATGGGCAGAAGTATTTACAAGATTGTCTAGAATCACTAAAGACAACTCAATACGATGCTGCCTTTTTTGATACAATCTTGATTGATAATAATTCTGCAGATGATACTGTTCAATTTGTTGAGCAAAACTATCCAGAGGTCAAGATTTTACCACAGAAGGAAAACTTTGGCTTTGCGGGAGGAAATAATATTGGTATGCAATGGGCACTAGAACATAATTATGATTATGTTTTTTTGTTGAACCAGGATACTGTTGTTACTGCTGATTGGTTGCAACCATTGATCACTCTAGCTGAGTCAGATCAAACTATTGGTGCGGTGCAAAGTAAATTGAGACTGTGGCCAGCCAAAGAAAAGCTCAATACAGTGGGTAATAAAATTCATTTCTTGGGGTTTGGCTATGGTCAGGCCAGTGGGGAAATTGATACTGGACAATATGATCAAATCAAGGAAATCAATTATCCTTCTGGGGCTGCTGTTTTATTAAGAGTGTCGATGCTCAAGAAGATTGGACTATTTGATGATCAGATGTTTATGTATCTAGAAGATCTTGATTTGGGTTGGCGGATTTGGTTGACTGGTTATCGCTGTGTTTATCAGCCAGCTAGCATGATTTATCATAAGTATGAGTTTGACCGTAGTATGAAACAAGTTTATTATTTTGAACGCAATAGATTGCTCTGTTTGTATCGCAATTATCATTGGTTGACCTTGATCCTGCTCTTTCCGGCCTGGTTTCTGATGGAGTTTGGTCAATTGTATTATGCTTGGCAACATAAGTATCTGGGACAAAAAGTATCTTCATATTTTTATTTTAGTTATCCTGAGAACTGGGTCAAAATAAACCACGCAAGAAAGTTATTGCAGCACAATCGAAAATTGTCGGACCGTAAAATGCTCAAGATGTTTACGGGTGAAATATTGTTTCAAGCAATCAATAATCCATTGTTGATTTATATTGCCAATCCAATCTTAAATTTTTATCTAAAAATTTTACGTTTAATAGTTTTATGGTAAATAAACATTACAAAATTGCTCATCTGGTCTGCACTTATCCGCCATATCGTGGTGGTATGGGCAAGGTGGCTATGGAAGACAGTCTGCAACTAGTGAAGCGTGGCTATGATGTCACTGTTTTGACACCAAAATATAAGTATCTCAATACTCTCAGTAAGCACGAAGAAAAAAAAGGTGTTAAGATTGTCAGATTACTACCACTTTTGGAAATTGGTAATGCCGCAATTTTACCTCAATTGTTTTTGATATTAAGAAAATATGATTTAGTTCATGTTCATTTTCCATTCTATGGCACGGGTTTATTCATTTTTTTAGCAAAGATAATTTGGCGAAAGAAGTTGATCATCCATTATCACATGGATAATTATGCTAGTGGTTTGAAAGATTTGATATTTCGGGTGTATCGTTTTCTCTTCTTACCACAGTTGATCAAAGTAGCTGATAAAATTGTAGTGCATTCACGTGACTATGCTTTTAATTGTCAGGCTGCTTGGTGGTTTAAACATTATCAAGATAAGATAGTTGCTATACCAAATGGTGTCGATACCAAATATTATCAGCCGCAAAATGATTTAGACAAAAAGATTAATGCGCGCCGCAAAGAAATATTATTTGTTGGTGCACTCGATGACGCGCATTATTTCAAAGGTGTTGAAGTATTATTAAAAGCTTTAGCCAGCATTCAGTATAAAGATTGGAAATTAAATATTATTGGTAATGGAAATTTGGTTGAATACTATCAAGAACTAGTACATATTTTAAGGCTGGATGATCAAGTATTTTTCGTTCATAATTGTTCAGATCAGGATTTGGTGAAATATTATAGTCGAGCCTATGTCACAGTTTTACCCTCAACAACGATGGGTGAAGCTTTTGGTATTGTTTTGGTCGAGTCAATGGCTTGTCAGACCACAGTGATCACTTCCAATTTGCCAGGAGTCAGAACAGTTGTTGATGATGATATCAATGGTTTATTAGCCAGTCCCAACAATATTGAGTCATTACGAACTAAACTGGATTATCTTTTGGCTAATCCCGATATTGCTGCTAGATTTTCTCGGGCTGGCTATCAAAAGGTAAAACAAAAATATGATTGGCAGAGCATTGGTGATCAATTAGAAAAATTGTATGAAGATTTGTTTAATTAATAGTTTATATGATCCTGATAATCGCGGTGGTGCAGAGATAGCAATGAAAATGTTGGCTCGAGATTTGGTTGCCAGAGATCACCAAGTAACTATTATTACCACTCAGAGTAATAATTTTGGTACAGGGATTTATCATGAAAAAATCGATAAAATTGACGTTTATCGCTTAGCTGCAGGCAATCTATGCAGTTTCAGTAAATTAAGCCAATTTGGACCAATTTTACGCTTATTTTGGCACTTTATAGATCAGGTTAACCTAGTTAATTATTACCGAATCAAGAAACTTCTCAAAAAACTACAACCAGACCTGATTTGGGCCCACAATCTAAAGGGTTTGGGCTATCTTTCAACCAAGGCTTATCATGATCATCAGGCTAAGTATTGGCAGACAATCCACGATGTGCAGTACTATGATCCTAGCGGAACAATCATTTATCAGCAGAAAAAAAATATTTTTTATCGCTTTTTTCGTTGGTCTTACTGGCAACTCAATCGTTTGATTTTAAGAAAGCCAGACTTACTAATTAGTCCATCAAGGTGGCTTTATGATTTTTACCAAAGTAAGAAATTATTTACTAAGACAGTATATATTGTCAGAAGAAATCCCTTGTCATTGGCTAAAGTCTATGATTACAAAAATATCCAGGAGGAAAAGCTCAATCTTCTTTACGTTGGACAACTAGAAGAGCATAAAGGTATTCGTTTTTTAATCGAGTCACTAAGTGAAAGTGAATTTAATTGGCAGCTTAATGTAATTGGAACAGGATCTATAAAAAAAGATTTAGTAGCTATTGGCAAAGGTAATGTACAATTTCATGGCCAAGTAGATAACACAGAGATTGGTAAATATTTATCTTCTACAGATGTTTTAGTGATGCCAACATTGTGTTATGAGAATAGTCCGACCGTCATCAGTGAAGCTCATCATAATAATTGTTTAGTGCTAGCTTCAGATATTGGTGGTATTAGCGAGATGATTACAGAGGGTAATAATGGCTGGCTTTTTGAACCAGGTAATAAGCAAGATCTATTAGATAAATTGGTAATGATAAAAAAGACAGACTTGATTAGTCTGCGTCAGAAAATGCTAAAACCAGAGTTGGCTGTTAAAGATTATATTGATTTTTTATTACTTCTAGACTAGAATCTAACGCAACATATTTGGCGCGAAGCGCTAGAAATGATAAGTTAGATTTCTATGATAAATTATAAACGATTAAATGA
>PFMC01000071.1 GCA_002785295.1 Candidatus Komeilibacteria bacterium CG_4_10_14_0_8_um_filter_37_78 | reverse complement strand
GCAGTATGTTAAACCATTCATCCCTGCCATCCGTCAGGCTTTAGCTTCTAAAGCCTTCCTACTGGCAGGGTTTCCTGTATAGTATTAACAAAAAGCCCCATCATTTGATGGGGCTTTTTTTACATAAATAAAAGCAATACACTAAAAATCGTTGCCATAAAACTACTTATTCCACTTCGCAACATCATAGTAGCAAAAAAAACGTACTTTCGTGATCCCAACAGCCAGGGCTTAATCCAATAAGCATAAATCATCGTAGCAGATAAGGTCACAAAAGATATTACAGATGTTAGAATAAGAACTTTAACCATTACCAAACAATATATATGCTCAGTTCCCACAAACACCTGTCTCGGATCAAAAAAAACAAACCAGGCCACTAAAACAGTTGAAGCAGTAAAAATTATCGCCCAAAAGACTGAACCAAGTATGCCCTCAACATTTTCCAAAGGCACTTCCAGTCTATGACCATCTATCTCCAATATTTCAGCTGTTTCCCCATCAATTGACATATAATTACCAATACTAAAAAACGGGCAATGGCATTATATGCATTAATAAGAAACATACCAATCTTTTCTTGCATTGTATTGTCCCCCTATTTAATGTTCGGAATTAAATATAAACTAACAAATATGTCACAATAAGTCAATCTACCAAGCACCCTCAAATTACTGTATAATCAAATTATGAAAAAATTACTAAAAAAACTATTTCCACGCTTTATCTTCAATATTTATCACTACTTAATTGCAAACTTAGCAGCATATTATTATGGTCATCCTAGCAAGAAAATGACTGTTATTGGTATTACAGGCACCAATGGTAAATCAACCACCGTAGTCATGCTGGGAAAGATACTAGAAGAAACCGGCTTTAAAGTTGGCTATGCTACTACCATCAATTTTAAAGTAGCCGACCAAGAATGGCTCAATGATCAGAAGATGACTATGTTGGGCAGATTTAAATTACAAAAACTACTTTATCAGATGGTGCAAGCTGACTGTCAATATGCCGTGATTGAAACTTCATCAGAGGGCATTAAGCAATATCGTCATCTCGGTATTGATTATGATGTTTTAGTCTTTACTAATCTCACCCCTGAACATATTGAGTCTCATGGTTCGTTTGATAACTATAAAAATGCCAAACTAAAAATCTTCAAACGATTGGCCTCGGCTGATAAGAAAAATAAAAAAATAGTGGCCAATATTGATGATCAGCATGCTGCTGACTTTCTAAACTTTAAAGTGACTGACAAGATTGGCTTTTCTACCAAGACCGCTGAGAACAAAATAGCCAACAAAGTTTATCAAGCGGAAGAAATCAAGCTTACTGCCATTGGTAGTGAATTCAAAATCAATAATCAAGTTTTCGCACTCAACCTTCTGGGGAAGGTCCATATCTATAATGCTTTAGCTGCAATCAGTGCTGCCAACTCCTTAGGTGTTGATCTTGACTCTGCCGCCAAAGCGCTCAGAAAAATAAAAAGCATACCCGGCAGAGCTGAGTTCATTGACGAAGGACAAAATTTCAAAGTCTTAGTTGACTATGCGCCCGAACCAGAAGCACTAAAACATTTATACCAGTCACTCGATGATATCAAATATGAACGCCTCATTCATATTCTTGGCTCCTGTGGTGGTGGTCGTGACAAAGGCCGTCAACCTATTCTCGGACAAATGGCTGCTACCAAAGCAGATACTATTATCATCACCAATGAAGATCCTTATGATGATGATCCCATGATAATTATTAATAATGTTGCCCGGGGGGCTGAGAAAGTTGCTCAACTCACTGGCAAGACTGTTTATAAAATAATAGACCGTCGAGAAGCCATTGCTAAAGCCTTAGCCATAGCTAAACCAAATGACCTTGTCTTAATAACTGGTAAGGGCTCAGAACAAGACATGTGCATTGCTAGTGGCAAGAAAATACCGTGGGATGATCGACAAGCAATGAGAGAAGAATTAAAAAAGACGCTGCAAAATTAGTTAAACCGACCCTCCGGGTTGAGCCAACCCTCCGGGTTGATGACTACCTGTGGATAACTTGATGAAAAAATGCTAATTTTAGGCTATTTGCCAAGGCATTTGACAAAATTAATTTCCTTGCGTTACTAGTTAATTACCTAATATTAGACAAATTTAATAATTAAGCCCCTCTTACTCTTGACGGATGACATTATTTAAGCTAATATTTACTCATGTTAATTGGGGGTAATCAATCTATTTTTATATAAAAACATCATATTTCACTCGTCCACTACCTGGAGGAGATTTTTTTGTCTTCAAAGGCTCTTCCCTTGTTTTTAACACCCCCAACTTTCTTAGTATTCATTTATTATCCTCTTAATATTAATACTACAATATGCCTATCCACCCATTAGGTGAAAGAAAGTATTTCACCCCCCTACGTGACGCTCAACCTTTACCTGATTTGATTCAGGTCCAAAAGGATTCGTACCGTTGGTTTTTTGAGAATGGAATCAAGGAATTATTCGAGGAGGTCAATCCGATTGGCGACTACATTGGTAGAAACCTCGAACTATATTTACTTGATTATTATCTTGATGAACCAAAGTTTGATGAGATCACAGCTCATTCTAGAAATGTAACTTATGAAGCACCTCTACGTGTCAAAGTTAAACTAGTCAATAAAAAAACCGGTGAGATAAAAGAACAGGAAATTTTCTTGGGTGATTTTCCTTTAATGACAGACCGTGGAACTTTTATTGTTAATGGGGTCGAAAGAGTAGTCGTGTCTCAGCTGATTAGATCGGCTGGGGCTTTTTTTACTTCTCAACCATATCGTGGCAAAAGATTATATGGTGCTAAGATCATTCCCAATCGTGGTGCCTGGCTAGAAATTGAAACCGAATCAAACGGTGCCATCTTTGTCAAAATTGATCGAAAAAGAAAGGTTGCCGTTACTGCTCTGTTAAGAGCTTTTGGTTATAATACTGATCAAGAAATTATTGAGCTATTTCAAGATGTCGATGTCGACCCTGATTTAAAATATATTGAAAACACCTTAGCCAAAGATACTGCCAAGACAGAAGAAGAAGGTTTGATCGAAGTCTACAAACGAATCCGTCCTGGTGACCTAGCAACAGCCGACAATGCTCGTAGTTTGATCCACTCTATGTTTTTCAACTTTGATCGTTATGATTTTGGTCCAGTTGGCCGCTATAAATTGAATAAGAGATTTGAAACAAACTATCCAATCGATAAAAAACATCGTGTGCTTTTGACAGACGATTTGATTCGCGTGATCAAAGAAATCATCAGATTAAACATCACTCAAGAAGAGGCTGATGATATTGATCACTTAGGCAATCGTCGTGTCAGAGCTATTGGCGAATTGATTCAAAATAAATTCCGCATTGGTTTAGCTCGTATGGAAAGGATCATCAAAGATAGAATGAGTACTCTAGATATTCATACCCTAACTCCCAATCAATTGATCAATGCCCGTCCAGTGATTGGTACGATCAAAGAATTTTTCATGAGCTCACAACTTTCTCAGTTCATGGATCAGACCAATCCACTGTCTGAACTAGAACACAAGAGACGTCTTTCTGCGATGGGACCAGGTGGTCTATCCAGAGAAAGAGCTGGCTTTGAAGTTCGTGATGTGCACAGAACTCACTATGGTCGTATTTGTCCGATTGCTACTCCAGAAGGCCCAAATATCGGCTTAGTTGGCCAACTTGCTTCTTATGCTCGGATCAATCAGTACGGCTTTA
Source organism: Candidatus Komeilibacteria bacterium CG_4_10_14_0_8_um_filter_37_78 (assembly GCA_002785295.1). Taxonomy (GTDB): domain Bacteria; phylum Patescibacteriota; class Patescibacteriia; order UBA1558; family UBA1558; genus UBA1558. The sequence goes on along the minus strand of PFMC01000071.1, from coordinate 37,407 downwards.
TTGAAACTCCTTATCGCAAGGTTATTCATGATCCAAAGAATAATGGCGCTGATAGTATTGGTCATATCTTAAGAAGAAATCTAAAAGAACCGGGTAAAGACAAAATCATTGCTCCTAAAGGTACTGATATTGACAAAACTCTAGCTGAAAAATTTACCCAATATGAAACTATCAAAACCATCCCGGTAGTACCATTGATCACAAATGAAATAGAATACTTAGACGCCTTCATGGAAGAAAAAACTACTACCACTGCTGCTACTGTCCCGATCGACAACAATCGCTTTATCAATGAATATGCTGAGGTGCGGAGACATGCGCAAGCATCTTATGAAAGAACTAGCACCATCAACTATGTTGATGTTTCTTCTTGTCAAATTATCAGCATCTCTACAGCTTTGATTCCTTTTATCGAAAATGATGATGCTGTCCGTGCCTTGATGGGTACGAACATGCAACGTCAAGCTGTTTCTGTGATCAAACCAGAAGCACCGTTGATTGGTACTGGCATCGAAGCAAGAGCAGCTGCTGACTCCGGTCAGTCACTTGTTGCTATCAATGATGGTGAAGTAGTTGCTGTTCAATCAAACATGATCAAAGTTAAAGAAGCCGACGATAATGTCAGAGAATATAATCTCAGCAAGTTCTTACGTTCCAATGCAGCTACCTCGATCAACCAAAAAGCTTTGGTCAATACTGACGACAAAGTTAAAAAGGGTGAAGTGATCGCCGATGGCGCCGCTACTGATCATGGTGACTTGGCTTTAGGTCAAAATATTTTAGTTGCTTACATGACTTGGGACGGTGGTAACTATGAAGATGCCATTTTGATTTCTGAAAGAGTGGTGCAACAGGATCGTTATACTTCTATCCATATTAAAGACTACCCTATCGATATTCGTGACACCAAACTTGGGCCAGAAGTGATCACCAAAGACATCCCCAATGTCAGCGAAGAAAAACTGAAAGATTTGGATGAAGAAGGGATTGTCCGGATTGGTGCCAAAGTTGCTTCCGGTGATATCTTGGTTGGTAAGATCACGCCAAAAGGTGAGACAGAATTATCAGCTGAAGAAAAACTACTAAGAGCCATCTTTGGTGAAAAAGCAAAAGATGTTCGTGATACTTCTCTTTATCTAGAACATGGTGAGCATGGTAAAGTAATTGATATTAAAATATTTTCACGTGAACAAGGCGATAAGCTACCAGCCGGTGTGATCAAAACTATCCAAGTCACTATTGCGCAACTTCGAAAAGTACAAGTGGGTGACAAAATGGCAGGACGTCATGGTAATAAAGGTGTGATCTCCAGGATCGTACCAGCTGCAGATATGCCATTTTTAGAAGACGGCACACCAGTTGATATTATTTTAAATCCTTTGGGTGTTGTTTCTCGTATGAACCTTGGCCAGCTGATGGAGACTCATTTGGGCTTAGCTGCCAAAAAGCTTGGCTACCGAGTCGCTACTCCAGCTTTAAATGGCGTCAAAGCCGAACAGATCAGATCTGAGCTAAAAGCAGCCGGCTATCCTGAAGACGGTAAACTACAACTATTCGATGGCCGCACTGGTCAACCATTTGATCGGACCACTGTTGTCGGCATTACTTATATGTTGAAATTAAATCACTTAGTCGAAGACAAGATTCACCAACGTTCTATTGGACCTTATTCACTTGTCACTCAACAACCCCTTGGCGGTAAAGCTCAATTTGGCGGTCAAAGATTTGGTGAAATGGAAGTCTGGGCTTTAGAGGCTTATGGTGCTGCTCATGTCTTACAAGAGATCTTGACGATCAAATCTGACGACGTGCCAGGTAGAAGCAAAGCTTATGAAGCAATTATCAAGGGTGAGCCTATCAATAAGGTCAATACTCCTGAATCATTCAATGTCTTGATCCGAGAGTTGAAAGGTTTATGTCTTGATGTTGATTTGATCAAAGATGATGTTAAGTCAGCAGCGAGAGCAAAGGTGAGGAAAGACAAAGATATTGCCGATGCCAAAACAATTGCTGAGCAGAAAGTTGTTGATCAAGAAGAAAAGACAGTCAGAGAAGAAGTTGCTGCTGAGCTCGCCAAAAATATTGGCGAAGAAGAATAGTTAACTTTTACCTTTCACTTTTGACTTTTAACTTTTGAATTATAAATTATAATATTATGCCAACGCCATCATCAACTAAAACAACCATGGTCTCTACTGAAGGTATTGAGCTAGATTTTGATGCAATTAAACTAAAGCTAGCCAGTCCTGAACAAATCCATCAGTGGTCTTATGGTGAAGTCGTTAAACCAGAAACTATCAATTATCGTACTCAAAAACCTGAGAAGGATGGTCTATTTTGTGAAAAAATATTTGGACCATCAAAGGACTGGGAGTGTTATTGTGGCAAATACAAGCGCATCCGTTACAAAGGCGTTGTTTGTGACAAATGCGGCGTTGAAGTCACTCGCGCGATCGTCAGACGGGAACGAATGGGACATATTGATCTTGCTTGTCCAGCTTCACATATCTGGTTTTTGCGTGGTATCCCCTCTCGTATTGGTTTGGTCTTGGATATGTCTAGTCAAGAATTGGAAAAAGTCATTTACTTTGCTTCTTTTGTTATTACCAAGGTCAATGAAGAGCTGCGTGAACAATCTTTAGAGCAAATCAAGTCTGAATTAAAGTCTAAAACCAAAGCGATCACGAATGAATTTGAACAAAAAACTCAAAGTATTAATAAACAACAAGCAGATAATTTAGCCAAAGAAAAAGTCGACAAAATCAAGATTAGCAAAGACACTTTAGTACAACTAGAAGCGGTCGCCAAAGCTAAAGAAGATAAAATGACTCATCTTCAAGATGCTGCGGATCGGGCCAAAAAAGAACTACGCGAATTAAAACCAAAGCAGATAATTTCTGAAGCTCAATACCATGACCTCTCTATGAAATATGGCCACGTTTTTGAAGCTAGCATTGGCGCTGAAGCTATTCGCAAACTATTAACAGAGGTGGATTTACAAATATTGATTGATGAACTCAGCAAGGAAAAAATACAAGCCATCCCTTCTAAACTTAAGAAGATTACTCGTCGTTTGACGCTAGTTAAAAATTTATTGATCAATGATATCCGTCCAGAATGGATGGTCCTTACTGCTGTCCCTGTGATCCCGCCAGATCTTCGTCCAATGGTACCACTTGATGGTGGTCGTTTTGCAACCTCAGATCTAAATGATCTTTATCGCCGGGTGATCAACCGTAACAATCGTCTAAAAAGACTGAAAGAATTAAATGCGCCTGAAGTTATTCAAAGAAATGAAAAAAGAATGTTACAAGAAGCAATTGACGCTTTGATTGATAATAATGCCAGACGTTCAAAAACAGTTACTGCTTCTACGGGTCAAAAAAGAACCCTTAAAAGTATTGCTGATATTCTAAAAGGTAAACAAGGTCGTTTCCGTCAAAACTTACTGGGTAAAAGAATTGACTATTCTGGTCGTTCTGTCATTGTTGCTGGTCCAAAACTGAAACTCAGCGAATGTGGTATACCAAAAATTATGGCTTTGGAATTATTCAAACCATTTGTTATTTCCCAGTTAATCAAAAGGGAGTTGGTCCACAATGTCCGTTCAGCCAACCGCTATATTGAACAAGATCATGCTGAAGTTTGGGACATCTTGGAAGAGGTGACCAGAGACGCTTTTGTGATGTTGAATCGCGCCCCTACCTTGCATCGTCTTGGTATTCAAGCTTTCCGACCAAAATTGATCGAGGGTAAAGCCATTCAAATCCATCCCATGGTTTGTAAAGCTTTTAATGCTGACTTTGATGGTGACCAAATGGCTGTTCATGTGCCGCTCACCAAAGAAGCAAACCAAGAAGCAAAAGATAAAATGTTTTCTATTAATAATCTACTAAAACCTGCCACTGGTGATCCAATCACCTCTCCTGACCAAGATATTGTTTGGGGCGGTTATTATCTGACTTATACTAGTGGTGCCAAGGGTGATAAAGTAAAGGCTTTCTCTGACTATAATGAAGCGAAGATGGCCTATGACCTTGAAAATATCACACTCCATGAAACAATTAAGATCAAAATTAAAGATGAGTTGATCGAAACAACTGTTGGTCGTTTGATTTTCAACTCTATCCTACCAGAAGAGCTAGACTATATTAATCAAACACTTAAATCTAGTGATTTGAGAAATATCATTAGTCATTCTTTTGTTAAAGCTGGTAGAGAAAAAACTATCATCTTATTAGATGATCTCAAAGACTTGACCTATCGCTATATTACACGCTCTGGTTCATCTTGGGGTATTTCTGATATTCCTGATGTTCCAGAAAAGAATGCTTTAATCGCTGAAGGTGAAGCTCAAGTTGCAGAAATACAACAACAGTACAATGATGGACTTTTAACCAACCGTGAAAGATATGTAAAAGTTATTGAAAACTGGAACAAAATTAAATCTTCCATTGAGGCTGTTAGTAAAAGATCATTTGACTCTGGCTCTCATCTATTCTCAATCATTGACTCTGGAGCACGTGGTTCTTGGGCTCAATTGATTCAAATCATGGGTATGAGAGGTTCAGTGGTCAACCCCGTTGGTGAAGTGATCGAATTACCAATCAAAGCAAACTTTAAAGAAGGTCTTGATGTGCTTGAATATTTCATTTCTACTCATGGTGCTAGAAAAGGTTTAGCTGATACCGCTTTACGTACTGCTAGCGCTGGTTATCTTACTCGTCGTTTAGTTGATGTTTCTCAAGATTTGATTATCACTGAAAAAGACTGTGGCGACAAAGATGGTTTTATCATCACCCCTCAAGACGTAGAAGATATTGGCGAAACTTTAGAAAAATTAACCTTAGGACGAACAGCGCTAAATACTATCAAAGATCCAAAAACTGGTGAGGTGATAGTCAAAGCCGGCAATATCATTGGTCGTGAAGAAATGGCTGCCATTACCAAAAACAATATTACTGACATAGGGATCCGCTCTAATATGACTTGTCGAACCATTCGTGGTATTTGTCAAAAATGTTATGGTTGGGATTTAGCCTTTAACCAACCAACAGAAAAGGGTGTGGCTGTTGGTATTATTGCTGCCCAAAGTATTGGTGAGCCTGGCACACAGCTAACAATGAGAACTTTCCACACTGGTGGTGTAGCTGCTACTGGCGATATTACTCAAGGTTTACCTAGAGTAGAAGAGCTCTTCGAAGCACGTTCACCAAAACGTAAAGCAATCATTGTGGAACAAGATGGTGAAGTGATCATTGATGAAGATGCTAGTCTCAGCATTCGAAAAGAAAGAATTGTCAAATTCAAATATCATGGCATGACTCTAGAGTCTCATGAAATACATGAAGACTATGATGTCTTGATTAAAGATGGTGCTAAGGTCAAAGAAGGTGATCCATTGATGAAACACCGCAATGGCACTCGTACTATCGTATCTAAAAACGAAGGCCTCATTCGCTTTACCAAATTCAATCTTGAAATCTATGAAGATGCCTATGCGGTCAAAGAAATAATGATCCCACCAGGCTTTAGTCTCTGGGCAAAAAATGGTGACAAACTAAAAGCTGGTGATCCTCTGACAGAAGGTAGTATTGATCTACAAGAACTATTTCGCTTAAAAGGCCGTCGCGCTACTGAAAAATATATCATTAAAGAAATAATGTATATTTATTCATCACAAGGTCAAAAGATTAATATGAAACACTTAGAAGCAATCATTAGACAGATGTTCTCTCGTGTTTATGTTAAAGATGCTGGTGACACCAATCTTTTACCCGGAGATATTATTACTACTTCTCAATTTTGGGAGGCTAATCTACAAGCTAAAAATGATAAGAAAAAAGAAGCCACTGGTGAAACCATTTTACTAGGTATTACCAAAGCTTCTCTCTCAACTGATAGTTGGCTTTCAGCTGCGTCTTTCCAAGAAACTGCTAGAGTACTGATTGATGCTTCGATCACTGGCAAGGTTGATAACCTCAAAGGATTAAAAGAAAATGTCATTATTGGTCGTCTAATACCAGCCGGTACTGGCTTCAAAGACAAAGAATAATGCTTTGTATCACAAGTTTATAAAAAGCCCCGCCTTTCAAGCTGGGCTTTTTAGGTAGCAAATAGTACAAACTGCTGTTTGATTTTAAACCTTGACAAAATTGTAAATATAGTATATAATGCAATATTGAATGAACCTTAAAATTTCAAAAAGAAAGGGTAAACATGAAAATAGCAATAACGGCATTCCTAAGTATAATTGTCTTAATGTGTTCTTTTGCCAATGGAAAAAAGACACAAATAGACGAAAATGGTTATCTTCACGAGATTGAAGTATCATCGCGTGACCTAACCAGTGAAGAAATAGAAGCAATGGAAAATCCTGGAAAGGAAATTTTCATAGATGGTAAAACCATGCCATCTAAACGAGTGAGTTTCTTTTACATCATGCCTATAACACAGTATAATGGGGTAATAATTTATGATGAAAAAGCTCATCAAATATTTACCATCCCCATAACTACTGTTATAGAGGGAGAGAAAACCATTGCTGTTTATATTGTTCTTCTTTTAGTGGCAATAGTCCTTATGATGACATCTAATATACTGTTTTGGCGATATGGTAGTAATAGTGTCGCATTCGTATTTGCAGCCGCAGACGCATTCGTATTTGCAGCCGCAGCCGCAGCCGCATTCGTATTTGCAGCCGCAGCCGTAGCCGTAGCCGTAGCCGCAGCCGTAGTCGCAGACGCAGCCGTAGACGAAGTTAAAAAGGAAAGGAAAATACATATATTATTTTCAGTGTTATTTTACATAGCAGCGATTATTGCTATGTACATTTAAAAAGAAATAAACCCCACAAGCCAAAATGGTCTTGTGGGGTTTTTATATTTGAACAATTTCTTTTATTGTTAAAAGCTTTAAAAAATGCTAAAATATAGTAGCTTTTCAATACTAAATTAACGTATCCATGGCCAGTAATAAAAAGAAAAAAAGACATTATCGACGATCTGAAATTCTATCTCCAGAAACAAAAAAGGGGATTTTTATTATCATTATTTTTCTGATCGCCCTTTTATCCCTCTTATCGATGCTGGATTTAGCTGGCAATTTTGGTCTCTACGTCAAAGCTTTCTTGGGAATTATCTTTGGTTGGGGTCGCTGGCTAGTAGCCGTCCTATTGCTAATTTGGGGCTATATCTTGATCAATCCTGACAAATATCTATTAAAGCCTAGTAACTATATCGGGCTTATTTTTGTGGTTTTGAGTAGCACTGGGATCTTGGAAATTATTCATAATTTTTCTAATACCCTCAATACTTTTGTCGCCGACAAAGGCGGTGGTTATCTTGGCTTCGCAGTTGCCCACCCCTTACAAGGCCTGATGGGTAGCTTAGCCTCGCTTGTGATCTTACTTGGTCTATTGATCATTGCTATTTTAATTTCTTTCAATATTTCTCTAGATGAACTGGGCAATAAGATCAATATTTTCAAATTGATTTGGTGGCGCTTTAAGAGTTGGTCTTTTAATAAAAACAATGACTATGAAGAAGATTATGACGAAGGGGTAGAAGAAGAGGATGACGAGGAGCAGATAGAAGACGATACAGAAGTTGAAAATGACGACGAACAAGAAAGTAAACCACCAATCAAAACGCCTGAAAAGGGCGCTCTACAAATAAATGTTGCCAGACACTTACCAAAGGTTGTTGTTCCACTTGACTTATTGGATGCCAACAGCACCAAACCAACCAGTATCGACATTGAGTCCAATGCTGAAATTATTCGTCGTACTTTTGATAATTTCAATATTGAAGTGACTATGGATGAAGTCAATGTCGGACCGACCGTCACACAATTTACTATGAAACCTTCAGAAGGAGTAAAGCTTTCCCAGATTACCAACCTTAGTAATGATTTGGCCCTGGCTCTAGCTGCCCACCCCATCCGTATTGAAGCACCAATTCCAGGCAGATCATTGGTGGGCATTGAAGTGCCAAACAAAAAAATAGCTGTGGTTAAACTAAGAGAAGTGCTCGAATCTGAATCTTTTAAATCCAATCAAGGCAATCTGGTGACTGCCCTTGGTAAAGATGTTTCTGGTCAATGTCACACCACCAATATTGCTAAGATGCCCCATTGTTTGATTGCTGGTTCTACTAACTCCGGTAAAAGTGTCTGTATTAATAACTTCATTATTAGCTTGCTTTACCGTAACAATCCTGATGAATTAAGATTTATCATGGTGGATCCAAAACGAATAGAGCTTTCAATTTATAATAATATTCCACATTTATTGACGCCGGTTATTACTGAAGTACCAAAGACGATTAATGCTTTACGCTGGGCTGTCAATGAAATGGATGAACGCTATAAACTTTTACAAAGCGTTAATAAAAAAGACATTGCTGGCTATAACCAAAGCGTTCTAGTCAACCGTCTACCATATATCGTAATCGTGATTGATGAATTAGCTGACTTGATGGCTGTTGCTGCCCGTGAAGTAGAGGCCGCTATTATCCGACTAGCCCAAATGGCTCGTGCGAGTGGTATTCACTTGGTGATTGCCACCCAGAGACCTTCAACCAATGTTATTACCGGCTTGATCAAAGCTAATATTACCAACCGTCTTGCCTTCAAAGTCGCCTCACAAATTGATTCTCGGACAATTCTCGATAGTGGTGGCGCTGAAAAACTATTAGGTAATGGTGATATGTTATTTATCTCTCCTGAATTTACCAAGCCACGGCGTTTGCAAGGCGCTTTTGTTTCCGAAAAAGAAATTAAGAGAGTAACAGATTTTTGGCGCGAACAAGATGACCCAGACTATAAAGATGAAATAGTAGAAAGACAAAAAGGGGTCAATGTTCCTGGCTCTGCCTTAATTGATGACGATGATGATGAATTATTACCCGATGCTCAAGATGTTGTCCTTAAGGCTGGTAAAGCATCCGCCTCGCTCTTGCAAAGAAGGTTGCGCGTTGGCTATGCTAGAGCAGCTAGACTATTAGACTTATTGGAGGAACGTGGTATCATTGGGCCATCTGACGGCGCGAAACCACGAGAAATATTGCTACGACAAGATGATTTAGAAGAAAATCTTGATATGCGAGAATATGATGATGGTTGGGTAGACGAAGAAATAGTAAATGAACAAAACAATAACAATGAAACAGAAACAGAAATAGAAGACGAAAACGAAGATGACGAAGAAGAAGATTAAATATGAACTCCTTTATTACTAAAAAAATAGTTTCTCATCAGACAGTGCCAGAAACACTGCGCAATGCTCGCTTTGATAAAGAAGATGAATTGATCGACATTGCCAGAAAAATAAAAATCCAGGAACATTATTTGGCAGCCCTTGAAGATGGTGCTTATGAAAAAATTCCTGGTGACATTTATGCCCGTCAATGGCTCAAGGCCTATGGCCAGTATTTAAATTTGGATACTCGCTGGTTGATCAAAGAGTATGAACGAGAAAAAGGAGTACAAATGCAATTTCTAGATTTTAAAAAATATAATCAAGAAAAAAAGCATTGGCTCTTTTGGTTAACTCCTAAAACTATCAAAATTGTTGGACTAGCAATCATCACCATTGCCTTTGCTTCTTACCTTGGTATGGAAATACGCAATATTTTGCAGCCCCCGATGCTAGTGATCAATAACCCAACCAACAATTTGATCACCGAAGAGGGAGTAGTAAGTATTGAGGGCCAAACAGATATTGAAATAGAAATCACGATCAATAATGAAATTATCTTGGCTGATCAAAACGGCGTCTTTAGCAAAGAAATCTATTTATCGCCCGGTATCAATACTTTAGAAATCGTTGCTACCAAGAAGCACGGTCGAGCCAATAAACAAATAATCAATATTTTCCGGCACACTGTACAAGCTGATATTAATAGTGCTACAATCTCATATACAATAGGGTCGTTAGGGTCGCCTAACAATTAATCCATAATAAAATGACAAAAAATCCAACTACGGAGGGAAATCAAAAACAAACAGCTACTAATGCAGCAATTGACCAAATCAAAGAACGTTTTGGTGAAGGCGCAATCATGCGTTTTGGTGAAGCCAAAATAGTTGCTATTGATGCTATCTCAACTGGCTGTTTATCTTTGGACATCTCCTTAGGTATTGGCGGTGTTCCACGTGGTCGTATTATCGAGATCTATGGACCAGAAGCTTCTGGCAAAACAACTCTCGCTCAACACATCATCGCTGAAGTGCAAAAACTAGGTGGTACAGCCGCCTTTGTTGATGCTGAACACGCACTTGATCCAGAATATGCTAAAAAGATTGGAGTCAATGTAGACGAATTGCTTATCTCCCAACCAGATACTGGCGAACAGGCTTTGGAAATTGTTGAAACCCTAGTCAGATCAAATGGCATTGATATTGTCGTGATCGACTCTGTTGCGGCCTTGGTACCAAAAGCTGAAATTGAAGGTGAGATGGGAGACAGACATATAGCCCTACAAGCCAGACTAATGAGTCAAGCACTACGTAAACTATCTGGCATTGTTTCAAAGACTAATACTGCCGTGATTTTTATCAATCAAACTAGAATGAAAGTTGGTATCATGTTTGGGAATCCAGAAACCACCACCGGTGGTATGGCTCTAAAGTTTTATGCTTCTGTCCGGATTGAGGTTCGCAAAGCTGCACAGATCAAGAAAGGTGAAAAATTTATCGGTAATAGAGTTAAATGTAAGATAGTAAAAAATAAAGTTGCTCCACCATTTCAGAATTGTGAATTTGATATTATGTACAATGAAGGAATATCTATTGGCGGTGATCTCCTAGACTTGGGAGTAGAAAAGGGTGTAATCAAGAAATCTGGTAATAGCTATGCTTATGGTGAAGAGAAGCTTGGTATGGGCAGAGAAACAGCCAGAGCCTATCTTCGAAGAAATAAAAAATTGATGGATGCTATTAAAAAAGAAATCTGGAAAATAGTAGAAGAAGAAAGATCCACCAACGATTAAATAATAACTAATCGAACCCTACCCGGCGGGTGGAAAATACTTATGTCGTTAACCAAAAAAATAGCCTACAATACCTTTGTCCAGTTTAATGGTAAGATCATCAGCACTATTATTGGTGTTGTTATTGTTGGTTTGATTACCCGTCACCTCGGACAAGCTGGCTATGGTCAATACACGACTGTCCTGGCCTTTGTCCAGTTCTTTGCTGTGATAGTTGATCTTGGTCTATATTTAGTGCTAATTCAAGAAATATCTGACCCCCAGGTAGATGAGAAACAAGCTGTCAGTAATATCTTTACGATCAAGCTAATATCTGCTTTGTTCTTCTTTGTTTTAGCTCCGATTGTAGTCTTGGCCTTTCCTTACGCTGCTATTGTGAAACAAGGCGTGATCTTAATGTCCGCTTCATTTTTCCTCTTTACCCTAGCTCAAGTTTTGGTGGCCTTATTTCAGAAACACCTTAATATGGACCGCATCATTGGTGCTGAAGTAGTAGGACGATTGGCTTTTTTAGTAACAGTTGTCTTAGTAGTTGTCTTCAATAAAGGACTGCTCTTCGTAATCTTGGGTAATGTAGTTTTCAACATTATTTACTTTGGCATTATCTTTTTCTTAGCTAGAGGCTATACTAAATTCTCCTTTGGTTTTGAATTTGTCTATTGGAAAAAGGTTTGGCACAGGGCCTGGCCAATTGCCTTAACCTCTCTTTTAACTTTAGTCTACTTTAAAGCAGATACTGTCATCCTTTCGATCTACCAAAGTGAGAGTCATGTTGGTATTTATGGAGCAACCTATAAAGTGTTAGAAATCATTGGTACTTTCCCTCATATGTTTCTTGGCTTGATCCTGCCAATTCTGACCACTGCTTATGTCACCAAAAACATTGATCGGTTTAAAAGAATTTACCAAAAAGTTTTTGACTTCTTTTTGATCATTACTATTCCTCTAATCGTTGGTACGATGTTGCTGGCTGATCGCATTATGGTCTTGATTGCCGGTGAAGAATTTTTAGCTTCTGGGGGTGTCTTAAAAATTCTGATCTGGGCGACGGCTATTATTTTCTTTGCTAGCCTTTTTGGTTATATCATCTTAGCTATTGACCGACAAAAGAAAATGATTCCTTACTATGTTATTACTGCTGGAATTTCTTTAATCCTTTACTTCTGGCTAATTCCAAAATATTCATACTGGGCCGCAGCTGGAGCTACATTATTTGTTGAAGCCCTCTACATGATCTTTGCCTACCTTATTAGCTATAAATACTCTAAGGTTGGTATACACCTGAAGATCTTCTTCAAAGTTCTCTTAGCCAGCCTATTAATGGGATTATTTATCTATTTATTCTTCTTTTTACATGTTATAATTTTGCTAATATTAGCAGTAATTATCTACCTTGTCTTCCTTTATCTATTTAAAGGGATCAACAAAGAAATACTTAGAGAATTAAAAGCACCAAGGTAATGTTAACCCCTATTTTAATCTTAATATTCTATCTCTGCTTCTCGGTTTTTATCTGGAAGGATTTATTGCGTGGCATCTATCTTATTACTTTATTGCTACCAACTTATTTAATCCGCTTTGAAGTATTTAATATTCCTCTTACCCTTTTAGAGGGAATGATTTGGATTTTATTCATCTTTTGGCTGATTAAACTTTATTTAGACAAAGAGCTTAATCTAACAATTAGTGCTTGGCTTAAAAGTAAATTTACAAAATCTGAAACAGAACAGGGTTCTATTCACAATATTGTACCTCATAAATTACGTTGGCCTGTGCTGGCCATCCTAGCAACTGCCACCATTGCGCTTTGCTGGTCACCCAATCTACAAGCAGCAGCTGGTATTTGGAAGGCCTTCTTCATTGAGCCCATCCTTTTTTTCATGATCATGATCTATCATGTCAGGAAATACAACCACATTCAGAAGATCATCAATGCCTTGGCAATACTGAGCATCATCATTTTTGTTTATACTGTCATTCAAAAACTCACTGGTTGGAATATTACAAATCTTGATTGGTATTTACCAGAGACTAGAAGAATAACAACTTTTTTTGGCTATCCCAATGCCAATGGTTTATTTCTAGCGCCACTGGCCGCCCTCTTCTTTGCCAGTTTATGGTTCAAAGAGCATTTCTTATTCAAAATTTTGAAATTCATTGCTTTTCTGGGAAGCGTTCTGACTATTATTTGGGCTGGCAATGAGGGTGCGCTCTTTGCTTTAGCAGCTGCAGTCTTTATTATTCTTTTATTAAAAAAACAAACTAGGATTTTAGCTGGTGCTATTATGGTTTTGGCTATTGTCATTGTTATGGCCACCCCCTCAATCAAAACAACTCTCTGGCAAAAGATCACCATTAATGATTTCTCAGGACAAATCAGACAAGCTCAATGGACAGAGACTATCACTATGCTCAGCGACCAGCCAATCATGGGTGGCGGCCTTGCCAATTACCAAAGAGCGATTGAACCTTATCACCAAAGAGGTATTACTATTAATGACCAATGGCAACCAGTAGAAATATTTCTTTATCCTCACAATCTAGTGCTCAACTTCTGGACAGAGCTTGGTTTATTAGGCTTAATAACGATAATCTGGCTATTTGTAATCATTGGCTTACTGCTCTATCAAATATCAGAGATTAATAAAAAACTACCAAAATATAAGCAGAAATTTGTTGGTAATTTAAACCTAGGAATATTAGGCTTTTTCTCCGTCATTATTATCCATGGACTAGTTGACGTCCCTTATTTTAAGAATGATTTAAGTCTTGTTTTTTGGCTAATAATAAGCCTTTTGGTCATTCTCTACAATCACAATTTGAACAAAGACATCATGAGTGAGGATTAGTATACTTTTCTTCTCAAAAACGGTATAATTTTTACTACCTATGAAGAAATATATTTATCTAATCATCTTGATAATATTATTAACGACCATCTCGTTAGTTTTTTTTCATCAAAAAAATCAAACGCAAGTCATAGAAGAGCTTTCACCCCCTCCACTATTGACTGAGAGAACAGAAACTATCTTGATCGAGCCTGACATGACCTTTTCTACGGCGAGTGAATTAGCTGGTATTGATCACACCCTAATGATGACCCTCTTAGAAACTGCCGAAACAATTTATGACCTCTCTAACATCCGTGCTGGTAAGAAGCTACAGTATGTTTTTGATATTACCACGAATAAACTGGAACAACTGATTTATCCAATCGACACTGAAGAGGAACTTTTTGTGATCAAGCAAGAAGATGGCTCCTGGTTGGCAGAAAGAAAAAAAATCCAATACGATATCAAAATCAAAACTGTTGAAGGTGTGATCGAATCCTCTCTCTATGAATCTGCTGTTGCTCAAGATGTAGATATCAGAGCGATCATCAACCTGGCCGATGTCTTTGCTTGGTCTGTTGATTTTGGCATGGGTATTCGCCAGGGTGATACTTACAAATTCATTTTTGAAGAGCGCTATCGTGATGGTCAGTACATTATGCCTGGCGAGATCATTGCTGCACGCTTTGTCAATGATGGCAATAATATTGAAGGATATTATTATAATGAGGGGGAAGATAAAGACGGTGATCTGATTGATGGCTATTATGATCCTGAGGGCACATCATTACAAAAAATATTTCTCAAAAATCCAGTAAACTATCGCTATATCAGCTCTGGTTTTACTACTGGTTTACGCTATGTCTCTGCCTTTGATGTTAGTACTGGTCATCGAGCAATTGATTATGCTGCCGCTAGTGGCACCCCAATCCAAGCAGTGGGGGATGGCCAAGTAATTTCTGCCGGCTGGAATGGTAGTTATGGCAACTTTGTGAGCGTCCGACATAATAGTGTTTATACCACAAATTATGCTCATCTTTCACAAATCAATGTTAAATACGGAGAAAAGGTTAGTCAGGGCGATATTATTGGTAAAGTTGGTTCAACTGGATTTTCCACTGGTCCTCACCTCCATTTTGAAATAGTAAAAAACAATACCAAGATCAATCCTGCAACGGTTGACCTACCATCAGACAAAGCTGTTGCTGAAGAAAACCTCGAAGGCTTTAAACAGGCAATAATTAAATGGCAAGAAGCTCTTCGTGCCAACCCTCCGGGTTGATTACTATACAATTTTGGCTAAAAATTGTATAATTTGATTAGCCTATACTCCTTCGTAACCGTTTCAAAGCATTATATTAATACCAACTCTTAATGAGTATATGACCAACAAAATTCGCAAAGCCGTTATCCCTGTTGCTGGACTTGGCACACGCTTTCTACCAGCAACCAAAGCTCAACCAAAAGAAATGCTCACTTTGGTTGATAAGCCCGTGATTCAATATATTGTTGAAGAAGCCGTGGCCGCTGGCATAGAACAGATCATTTTCATCACATCGCAGACAAAAAGGGCAATCGAAGATCACTTTGATCGCAATTTCGAACTAGAATATAACCTAGCCAAGAAAAATAAGCTGGCCGATCTGGAAGAAGTAAAAAAGATCTCACAATTAGCGGACTTTATATATATCCGCCAAGAAGCACCGCTTGGTCTTGGTCATGCTATTGCTAGTGCTGCTCCGATTATTGATAATGAACCCTTTGCTGTTTTCCTAGGAGACGATATTGTTGATGGTTCCACACCGGCTATCCAAGAATTGATTGACCTTTATCAACAATATAACAAACCAGTCATTGCCGTCAAAGAAGTGTCACCCGAATTAGTTTTTAAGTATGGCATCATTGATGGCACACCACTCAATGAAAAATGTTATCAGATCAACACTTTGGTAGAAAAACCAGCAGTTAATAAAGCACCCTCAAATTTAGCAATCATCGGCCGCTATATTCTGACCCCAGAAATTATGGAGATACTCAAAAATACTCCAGCCAATATAGATGGTGAAATTCAACTAACCGATGCCTTACTAGAATACATTAAGACCAAAGAGATCTACGCCACAAAATTCTCTGGTCAACATTTTGACTGCGGCAATAAACTAGATTTTATGAAAGCCGCCGTCTACTATGCTTCTAAGCATCCTGAGATCAGAGAAGAGTTTAAAAAATTTATTGACACTTTATAAATGTTTAATAAACTACGCTTAACTATTTTGTCCATCATCCTTATCACCATCCCTTTGATGGGTTTTGGTTGTAAACTATTTACCAACAATGAGGTCAAAGAACTATACAAACCAATCAGTCTTAAATGGTGGGGTGTTTGGGAAGATTCCGCTGAAGTAGAGACTTTGATTAGTGCTTATCAAGCAATGCACCCAAATGTCACCATTGCTTATCGTAAGTTTCGTTTTGAAGAATATGAAGAAGAGCTGACTCGTGCTTGGCTAGAACAAAGAGGTCCAGATATTTTTTCACTACCAGCAAACTATCTAAAAAAATACCAAAATTTGATCAAACCTTTACCAGCGTCAATGAAATTGCCATTTCTGGAACTAACTGGCGTGGTCAAGAAAGAACCTACTATCGTCGTCCGAGAAATCACTAATATCACCCCAAAAAAAGTGAGAGACGCTTTTGTTGATGTTGTGGCAGAACAAGTGATCATCAATAATCAAATTTATGGTCTACCTCTTAGTGTTGATACTTTGGCACTTTACTATAATCGGGATATTTTAACTAAAGCAAAAATTCCTTTACCGGCTAGCACCTGGGCTGAGCTTGTTGATCAAGCGCCACGGCTAACCCTCTTTGATACTAATGGCAATATTAAACAATCGGCCATTGCCTTAGGCACTGACAATAATATTCCTCGCGCTACTGATATTCTTGCTTTGTTAATGATGCAAAATGGCGCCCAGATGATTGATGGCAAAGGCTTTGCCACCTTCAATCTAGCTGCCAATGACTCTTCCTTCTTTCCTGGAATCAATGCTCTAGAATTTTATTTAAACTTTTCTGATCCCAATAAAACCGTCTATTCTTGGTCTGAAGAAATGGGTGATGCCTTGAGCCTTTTCATGTCTGGTAAACTTGCCTATTTTATTGGTTATAATTATCAAACACCTATTATTCGGGCCGGTGCCCCTAAGCTCGCCTTTAATATTGCACCCATGCTACAGACCGTACCAGATGTCCAAGAAGTAAACTATGCTGATTATTGGACACTTAGTACTTACTTTGGTACAGCTAGCGAAAATATTGCTCCGGCTTGGGACTTTATCCAATTTGCCACCACCAATACAGAGGTTCTGAATCTTTATTTAACCAAAACCAATCAACCGACTGCACTCCGTTCCTTGATCAATGATCAAATGCAAATAGAGGGTCTTGATATTTTTGCGGATCAGCTACTCAATGCTCGCAACTGGTATCGCGGTTATCAACCAAATGAAGTCGAAGAAATGATGAACGATCTTATTTATCAAGCTAAACACAACCTGAACAGCAAATATACAATTACCAATCTACTCAATGACATAATTAAAAGAATAAATACAACCATCAACCCAGAATGAAATATACTATCCTTTTATTACTACTATTAACACCCTTTATCGCCCAGGCTGGGATTCTGGATCAAATTGATTGCATCCAACAAGGCTCTTGCTCGCTAGATCAAGGTTTACAAACTTTTGTAGTTTTTATTGATTGGGGTTTGGGTATTTTAGGTAGTCTAGTACTGCTGATGTTCATCTATGGTGGTGTCCTGTGGCTGACCTCTGGTGGTAAAGCAGAAAAGGTACAACAAGGTAAGAGCATCATTGTAAATAGTGTTATTGGCATCATTATCATCTTTACTGCTTATACTCTCGTTAGTTTTTTACTCTCTTCTCTGGATTCAAATTCTTTAGAGGATGTTAGCCAAACATATCCTAGTGAATGTCAGGGCAAACCAAATGATACTCTTTGTGGTAGCGCCTTTGGCACTTGTCAGAATGGTTTCTGTATTGAAAAGTGTTATACTGATCCAGCAACAGCTAATACTGCCTATGCTTGCATGGACGATTCAGAATGCGATACTGACACAATTGTATATTTTAAATGTTTTCCTCCGGTTGACAATCTTTGTTGTATACCCAAATAGTAAATAAATATTCTTAACAATAAAATTATGGGCAAAAAAATATTACTTATCATCCTTTTTCTCCTAATCATTGCTATTCCTGTTCTAGCTGTTGAAATTGACAATCCGATTGGCACAAAAGATCCCCAACAATTAGCTGGTATGATCATCAAAGCCGTTCTTGGCTTGGTTGGTATCATTGCTTTGCTCTATTTTATTTTGGGTGGTTTCCAATGGATGACTGCTGCTGGCAATCTAGATAAAGTAAAGAAAGGGCGCGACACCCTGATTTGGGCCACCCTCGGTATCTTAATAATCTTTGCCTCATATAGTCTAGTCAACTATTTCTTTGAGCAAGTTAAAATAACAACATAAAAATAATCATTAAAAGAAAGAGTAAATCTATGTTCACAAAAACAAACATTATTGCCTTCATTGCCCTAGTTGTCCTATTATCACCTTTTTTGGTAATAGCAGCTGATGATCCACTTGGCATCTCTAGTGGCGGAACTATTGGCTTAACTGCTGCCGCTGATGACGTTACTATCAAAAACACAGCTGTTAATATCCTTAAGTGGATTATGAGCTTTGTTGGCATTGTTGCTATTGTTGTCTTCTTGATTGGTTCAGTCACTTGGATGACAGCTGGTGGTAATGATGAAAAGGTAAAGAAAGGTAGAAAATATTTAATTAATGGTATGATTGGCTTAACTATTGCTATTCTGGCCTATGCCATTATCACTTTAGTAGAACGCGCCACAACTAATGCCTTAGTGGGTGACAGTCTCAATATTTAGATAACACTCGATTGTTTACAAAACCCTGCACTATTCAATGCGGGGTTTTTTATTGAGTTATCAACAAGCTTGTTGTAGATTTGTCAAAAATATAGTATAATCTAGTTAGCTATAAAAACTTTATATATACTAATAAATAACAAAGTAAAGAAAAAACTATGTTTTCAAAAAGAGTAACGAATATTATTGCCTTTATTGCTTTAGTGGTACTACTGTCACCAATGGCAGTATTGGCAGCAAATCCTGATCCATTTGGCTTAGACTCCTCAGCAACAACGCTGGGAATTAACACAAACACTTATGAGGGAAGTTTACAAGCTAAAGTTGTTGGTATTGTTATGTGGGCAATGGGCTTTATTGGCCTTATTGCTATTGTAGTAATGCTAATTGGTGGTGTTACCTGGATGACCGCTGGTGGTAATGATGAAAAGGTAAAGAAAGGTAGAATGTGGATTATCAACGGCGCTATTGGTTTGGTAATAGCATTATTGGCTTATGGTATAGCCATATTCGTAGAATCAACAACAGTAGATCTGCTTGCTGATCCGGATGCAGCTGGTTATAATTTCTAAGGAATAAAAATTACTTTCTTCAAAACCAGCCATTCTTTAATGGCTGGTTTTTTTATTTCTCTAAAAATGTTGTAATAAATGTTGTCTACCAATTGACCGTTAGGAACCGGGACTCTATATAGAGTCCCGGTTCCTTCCCCTATCTTTTATCTTTTAGCTGCTAAATGGAGACTTTCGACTGTTTGGACTTGCTTAAAAACCTGCACATTTTTTAAAAAGCGTTGATAGTCTTAATTATTCAAAAATAGATCTCTCCGATCTACCCCTTTGTCACTTTGCGATAAATATACTATAATATAGCTATAATGATAACCTCCACATACAACAAAAAAATAATTCTTATCATCCTTACTCTACTTGTACTCAGCTTTATCGGCCTCCCTGTTTTTGCTACTGGCATAGATGCTGCTCAACAAGGTTTAAATGCAACTGCTACGCGAGGTGGGTTCGAAACGGCTGTCGCTAAGACGCCAACACAAATAGTCGCTTCTGTAGTAAGAATTCTCCTTGGTTTATTAGGCGTTATTTTTATGATCTTTATTATTGTTTCTGGTTTCCAATGGATGAGTGCTGGTGGCAACAAGACTGCCGTAGAAAAAGCTCGCACTAGAATCATTAATGCTACTGTTGGTTTAGCCATTATTTTATTAGCTTGGATTATTACTACCTTTGTTATTAGTAATCTTGGAACACTTTAATATGAAAATTAGAATTTTACTAATATCTCTATTCGTTTTAATCATTGCTTTACCGGCAAGCGCTGCTTTGATTAACACCGGCGTTACAGATCCAAGCTCAACTGCTTCTACTTTTGCTAGTGATTCTGGTTATGCACCAACAGAAGGGGACGCCACCAGACTGCCAGTCATTATCGGTAATGTTATTCAACTTATTCTTGGTTTTCTTGGTGTCTTCTTTATGGTCTTGATTATTTGGTCTGGCTTCCAATGGATGAGTGCTGGTGGTAATACTGATACCGTGGGCAAGGCTAAAAATAGAATCACCAATGCCGTGATTGGACTAGCCATTGTCTTAATTGCTTATGGCATTACTTGGTTTATCACCCAAGCTTTAATAGAGAATATCATTATTAACACCCCTACTGAATAATCTAAAGTTATGAAAAAAATATTTATCTTTGCCCTGATTATACTGAGCCTAGTACTAACAACACAATCTTTGTTAGCTGATTCTCTTAGAGACAGCTTGCAAGGTAATTTACAAAATACTGGTGGCACAGCTTATTATGGTGACAATAATCAGGTCCCAACAGAGACTGACCCGACAATTTTAGTAGCTAATATTATTCGTAGCGTCCTGGTTTTGCTTGGTGTTTGGTTTGTTGTTTTAATCATCGTTTCTGGCTTTCAATGGATGAATGCTGGTGGCAACTCTGATATTGTGGTTAAGGCCAGACAAAGAATTATTAACGCCACGATTGGCTTGGTGATCGTACTATTCGCTCTGACTATCACCACCTTTATTATGAATCAAATCGGTGATGCTAGTGGTTATAACACTGAAACTGAATGACAAAACTTTTTAACTTAAAAAATTTACTCCCTTTTATCCTTTTACTATGTATTGCTATGCCAGTTTTTGCCGCTGTCTCTGGTGTACCTGGTATTGATGAGCTTAGTAAAATTGAAGACAAAACAGGTTTGTTAAATCACGATGATCCGTTATTATTAACCGCCAAGATCATTCGTACAGTTCTTAGTTTTATTGGCCTAGTATTTATTGTCCTAATTATCTGGTCTGGCATCGAGTGGTTAACTTCCAATGGAAGTCCAGATAAAATTACCAAAGCAAAAAACAGAATCATTCATTCTGTTATTGGTCTAATTATTTTAATTGCTGCTTTTGGTATTAGCGAATTTGTCTTAAGCGCTATTATTGACGCTGCCACATAATATGTTTAGAAAATCTACAATTATCACCGTTATTATTTGCCTCGGTTTTATCAGCCTACCATTTTTTGTTCATGCTGAAGACACTAATGACAGTTTAAATCAGCAAATCCTTAATACTCATGATCTATTTGAAAGCGGCCTAACTGGCAATACTGCCAGTGACCCCATTGATGTTGTGGCCATCCGTTTGATCAAATATGCCCTTGGTTTTATCGGCATTGTGCTGATTGTCTTTATTCTCTGGTCTGGCTTCCAATGGATGACTTCTGGCGGCAATACAGACAAGGTAGATAAAGCAAAAAAACGACTGATCGCCGCCGTTATTGGTGCTATTATCATCTTTATAGCTTATGCTATTGCGGACTTTGTCTTTACTGCTGTTTATCAGGCTATGACTGAAGATAATACAGTTTAAATTTACTGCTAGAAACATAAAACGCCTCCTTGATTGAGACGTTTTTTTATTACTCTTCTACTGAATATTATATACCCACGCTTCAAGATCATCATAAACTAGCTCAAAATAAATATTTTGACTAATATAATCCTGAAACTTAAGATTGCCCTTACTAATTAATAAATAATCTGCCTTGATCCGATCACGTAGAATCAAATAGCTATTGATTGTTGTCTTGCCACTCATTAAGTCAAAATATTCCTCTGCTGTTTGCGCGTGTTTAATATCAATATAGTTCTGATCCTTACCAAGAAAATAGGTATTATTATCATTATAATAAAATAAGCTGGCCCAATCCTGCCATTGATCACTAACCACTAAAGAGTCGTCGGGGGTATGATAACGCAACCACTCAGCCGCGCCTTGCAAATGCGTCAAGCGTGGGTACTCTTTGGTTGTCGATTTAAAAATTATGATATTATTAAAGCTGATCACCACAAAAATCCCAATCACCACAAGCATTGTCAAACGATAAACTTGATTGTCTTTAATTGTCTTATGCCAAATATCATACCAGCTCAGGTCGTGCAACAAGTCTCGCCACAGAAGCGACAGCAAGATAATTAAGCTAATAATAAAAAATTCTAAATAATAATAGGAAGCAATAGCTAATAATAAGAAGAGGAGAGTAATAATACTAAATAAAATCGTCAGTTTGCTCGCCTTTCTACTCCGGATGATAATAATTGCCAGGGTCAACAAAACACAAATTGTAATCGCGCCAATATTGATCAATAATAGATTTAAACCAACCGCATTATGCACTAAATTACTGAATAGGGTTTGATAGTAAATAATTAAATTATTAGGCCAATATGGATGAATAATACTGCCGATCAAAACGCCAACCACTGTGGATATTAGGATCAGCCACTTCTTTCCCTGTCGATTAGAGTGAAAACCTAGTTTGTTAAGGACAACCTCTTTAGCACCACCCCATTTTGACTTAAAATAGTCCATCCTGTGCTGTAAATAGAACAAGTCAATAATTATCCAGACTATCGCAATTATCGGCAAAATAATGAAAAATCCGCTTAATAGGGCGAAGACAATACTGGCTATCAGCAATCCCCAATAACGATAATGAATCATCAAGTCTAGACCGATCAAATAGAAAATCAAAACCAACGCTGTAGGCTCAAAAAAACTAATTTTAATCACTAGGGGCAGGGCAGTTAAAAGCAAAACTACAAAAAACAAAGGCCACTTACCCTTATTTCTTTTCAACCAAAAATATAGGAGGGTGATTAACAAACTGGCTAATAAGACATTGATGAACTTGATGACTAAGAAAATATTAAAGACATCAACAAATGGTACTAGTAAAACGTGGTAGAGCCAATTACTATCCGCAAAGCTTTGCTCAAAGTTTGTTGCTTGCAACCAAGGAAAGCTATCCAGTACCAAATCTGACTGCATTAATTCTGCCATTTTAGCATGATAAAATGAATCTGAATTAACAAAAGTTGGGCTAGCTTGGAGCCATAAAAACAAACCAAAGACTATTAAAAATAAAATTAAATAGTCTAGCTTGTGACTAATAATAAAATTGGCAATTTTATATCTTCTATTCTGAATAAACATATAGATATTATAGCATTATTATTGTTTTTTAGCTTTCTATCCGGTGAAAATTTATTTCTTCAATAAAAAAATCCTCGCCAAACATGGTTGCGAGGATTCTCAAAGTCCAGTTTGGACTCGGCATGGAGGCTTATATAAAAGAGGATAAATCCTCTATTATAATAATTTACTTTTTCAACTCTTTCTTAAAATAATCAACCCAGGGAATGTCTAATGGATCCACCCCATTAACAACACTAATATAATAGCATAAGTAAGACCCTGATTGCAAAGTGGATAAACTGTCTTGCAGATCTGATTTAGTCTTAACTTTGAGACTCTCTGTTCTAATGCCTTGCTGCTTTAAAACTTGCTTAGTCACTTTGATTCGCTTTTGTATTTTAGCTGAATAACTAGCACTTTCTAAGAACAAAACTAACATTTTTTGCTGAGCCAAGCCTTTAGGAAAACTAAGGCTCTCTAAAAAATGGTGATTTAACTCTGGCAAGTTTGCCCAATATGCCTGATTCTTACCACTCTCATTGATCTGGTTTGATAATATGTGGGCATTACCTGCTAAGTGTTCAGCAGAAACCACTAAAATCATTTTTTTAGCTATTTTTTTAGCTAGTGTTTGATTATCTTTACTATCTGCCACGCTTAAGTTGATCAGAGCAAATGTTTTCTTAGACAACTTAATCGCTTTTATTCTATTTAGTAATGATAAAAAAATACCGACAGAATAGCCAAGGCCCAGTCTAGGCTGCTGAGAAGGGTTAAAATCTGTCGCAAACTTGATCCCTGGCAGTGATTTACTAATTCTTCGTGCTAATAAACCATTACTAGTAATAATAAGGCCGTGATATCCCTTTTTTGTAACTTCTTGGGCGCAGCTAAGAACCTCTTCTGTGGTACCCGAGTAGCTAGACAATATAATAAGACTCTTCCTATCAACAAAGCCTGGTAAACTATAATCATTATTAATATATATTGATATTTTTAGCTCTTTTGATAAAGCTTGCCTGATCATAGCAAAACCTATCTGAGAACCGCCCATCCCACAAACCACAATATTAGTAAACTTTTGATAGTTAGCCGGTAATTCAACGGCCTTCATCGTGGCCCACCCTTGATCAATCTGGGCAGTCAACAAATCAATTGAATTATAGGCTAATTGTTGTTTGGTTAATTTTTGCATGTCTATATTGTAGCTTATTTAAACATTATTCTCAACATAGTTGATTATTCAATAATATCCTGCTAATCTATATTAAGAAGGTTTAGTTGTTAGGTTAAGAAGCGAGTTGGGTTATAGGATTTAGTATATGACAATTCTTTATTGATTCACCCAACCCAACAACCCAAACCTTAACCAATCTCCAAACCTAATCCCCATTAACCAATATAATCATGTCCGGGCACTCAAAATGGGCAACCACCAAAAGAGCTAAAGAAGTCACTGATTCCAAAAGAAGCAGTCTTTTTACTAAACTGGCTAAAGCCATCAGTCTCGCAGCCCGTGATGGCGGCGACCCAATCATGAACTTCAAGCTACGTATGGCTATCGATCGTGCCAAAAAATTTAGCTTACCTAAAGACAATATTGAACGGGCCATCAAATCTGGTACTGGCGAATCTGGTGGACAGGCAATGGAAGAAATTACGTATGAAGGTTTTGGACCAGATGGTATTGCCTTGATTATGGAGGTAATTACAGATAATAAAAATCGCGCTGTTAGTGAAATCAAACATATTTTGTCAAAGAATGGTGGCAATTTGGGCAGCAGTGGTAGTGTGCTGTGGCTCTTCAATCATCAAGGAGTTATTTATTTAAAACAAAACTCTTTAACCGACGAGCAAGAATTACAGATCATCGATGCTGGTGCTGAGGATATTACAACAGACGATAGTATTACTATTTACACTGCGGCTGCTGAGCTGAATAATGTTAAACAGAAACTTGAACAAGCTAATTTTGAAATAGAAGACAGCGGCTTAGAATATATCGCCAAAGAAAGAGTAAAGCCAAAAAAAGAAGAAACAATTATTAAGGTGCTGGAACTTTTGGATGATAATGATGATGTCCAATATGTTTATACTAATGCTGATATTTAATTTCTAGTTACTAGTTATTTAGTTGTTAGTATAATTATAAAACACTAAACCCAACAAACTAACCAACTAAAAACTAAATTCAATAAATCTAAATTCATTTGAATACTATAATTGATTGTTATGGCCAAATCTAGCAACATTACAATACTTGGGATTGATCCTGGTTTTGCTGATACGGGTTTTGGCATTATCAAAAAACAAGGTGAAAAAATAATTCCTGTTGATTATGGCTCCATCCAAACAGTTGCTAAACAGCCCTTTGAAGATCGGCTATTTTATATTTATACTCAAACACTGTCTCTGCTAAAAAATTATCGTCCTGATTATATCGCCATTGAAGAACTTTTCTTTTTTCGTAACACTACCACTGTCATTAAAGTGAGCCAAGCACGTGGTGTGATCATTTTGGCCGCCAAGCAAACCAAGACACCTATTTATGAATTTACTCCGCTACAAATCAAGCAAGCTCTAACTGGTTATGGCCGTGCTGACAAAAATCAAATGGGTAATATGGTCAAAGCTATTTTGAATCTAGATAAGATCCCCAAACCCGATGATGCTTCCGATGCCTTAGCCGCGGCACTTTGTTGCTTGAGCAGTCTAAAAATGAAAAAATTAGGAAAATAACCCCATATCATACGGTGCGGGGTTATTTTTTATGCTAAATAAGGCTTGTCCCGCACCACGAGGTACGGGTTTTATTATAATTTAGACTAACTCAATATACCTTCTTTTTCCTACCTGGACCACGTCGCCAGCCTTAAAGCCATGTTGTTCAATATCGCTAACTATAATTTCGTTCACCTTTACTGCTTTTTGTTCGACCATTCTTCTGCCTTCGCTATTCGACGTGACCATTTCACTAGCCACCATAATGCCCAAAATATTCATATCCTCACGAAAAACAAATTTAGGAATATTTGTAGGCTTTTGTTTATTACTAAAAACGTTAATAAATTCTTCTTCAGCCTTTTGTGCTGCTCGTTCACCATGATAAATTTTGACAATCTCTTTAGCGAGTCGCACCTTTATGTTTCTAGGATTTTCTCCTGACTTCAATTGTTTTTCTATCTCATAGAGATCAGAAGCGTCCACTCTAGTGCAAAGCTCAAAATAAGAATATATCAAACTATCTGGTATAGACATGGTCTTACCAAACTGATCCTGTGGTGAATCGGCGATGCCAATATAGTTACCCAAAGACTGACTCATTTTTTGTTCGCCATCTGTGCCAATCAATAGGGGCACCATCATCAAATCCTGTGGCACTTGACCAGCAGCCTCTTGTAGTGGCCTGGCCTGTAATTCATTAAATTTTTGATCGCTGCCAATCACCGTTATATCTGATTTGATCACAACAGAGTCATAACCCTGCAATACAGGGTAAACCGGTTCATGAAGATATATTTCTCTAGCCTCTTTCATTCTTTGCTGAAACATATCTCTTTCCAACATTCTAGCCACAGTAAACTTGGACATTAAATTTAGCAAGTCTTCGGCTGAAAACTTATCATACCAATTACCATTGTAAACCACTTCAATCTTTTTTATATCTATTATTTTACCAAGCTGTTTAATATATTCCTTGGCCATTTCCATCACCGCCTCTTTTGTTTTCATTTCTCTGACCTTACCCTTATCTGTAGGGTCACCAAAACGAGCAGTAAAGGAACCAATTAAAAAAACGATCTTGTGTCCCAGTTCTTGAAACTGTCTCAACTTTTCATAGACCACCGCATAACCCAAATGCAAATCAGTAGAGGTTGGGTCTACGCCGTGCTTGATTCGTAGTTGTTTGCCAGACAACATTTTTTTCTTCAATGAATCAGCAACAACGATTTCTTGTACACCTCTAGTCAAAACTTCTTCCACCGCACTAATTTCTGTATTTACTTTCATATATTATTATTAACTATTAGTGTTTCTATTATAGCAAAGTTTGACAACAATTGAAAAAAACACTGTCCCATGCTAGAATAAACCCATATGCCAATTCCTCAATTAAAAGTCCGGTCGCCGCAGGCCTGGAAAGATAATAGTGAAAAACCAGAGCGCCGTCGCAAGAAAGCGTCAGCACCTTCTTTTCGACCACCTAAAAATAACAAATACACCAGCAAAAAAATCAAAGTTAGAACTACTGATCGGGGAAAGTTTTCCAAATTTGTGCATTTTGTTTTTAGAAAATCGTTTCGTTTAGGTCTTATTGTTGGTGTTTTAGGGCTTTTTCTTATTATTGGCCTCTTTATTTATTATTCTCAAGACCTTCCCAGTCCTGACAAAATCATTGACCGAACCATTGCTCAGAGTACCAAAATATATGACCGTACTGGTGAAACCCTACTCTATGAAATAGCTGGTGATCAAAAAAGAACGATGGTTAGTCTGGAAAGCTTACCAGCCTATGCTGTTCAGGCAACCATTTCTATTGAAGATAAAAACTTTTATGAACATGGTGGTATTTCTTTATGGGGCATTTTACGAGGTCAGATTGTTCCTCGTCTACAAGGCAAAAGATCTCAGGGTGGCTCTACCCTAACACAACAGTTTGTCAAAAACGCCATTCTCACCAATGAACGAAGTTTAGCGAGAAAAATTAAAGAATGGATTCTTTCTTATCGCTTAGAAAAAAAGTTTAGTAAGGACGAAATTCTAACCATGTATTTCAATGAAATACCTTATGGCTCAAATACTTATGGCATCGAAGCTGCCAGTAATTATTATTTTGATAAAAAAGCTACTGATCTTAGCCTGGCCGAAGCCACTATTTTAGCCGCCCTGCCCCAAGCCCCTTCTTATTATTCTCCATATGGCTCAAACTATGCTGAATTGATTGGTCGTCAACAATACATCCTCGACTTGATGGTGGAAGAACAATATATCACCGAAAAAGAAGCAACAACTGCTAAAGACTATCAACTGGATTTTAAAAAACGCATCTCTGATATTAAGGCACCTCATTTTGTTTTATATATCAAAGAATATTTAGAATCAAAATATGGCATTCAATTAGTTGAACAAGGTGGCCTAAGGGTGATCACCACTTTAGATGTTGCCGCCCAAGAAAGTGCAGAAGCTGCTATCAATGAATATGCCGAGAGAAACATGACTGACTATCAAGCGAGTAATGCCTCTTTGGTGGCAATTGATGTGCCCACTAGTCAAGTAATTGCCCTGGTTGGATCTAAAGATTATTTCGATGACACTATTGATGGGCAAGTCAATGTTAGTATTCAACCACGACAACCCGGTAGCTCGTTTAAGCCCTTTGTTTATTTGTCTGGCTTTGCTCAAGGCTTCACACCAGACTCAATTTTATTTGATCTAGACACCGTCTTTAAGGCTGAGCCTGAAAGCTATGCGCCAAAAAACTATGACCTAGCGGAGTATGGTCCAGTCACCATTCGTCAAGCATTAGCAGGTTCTCTAAACACACCAGCTGTTAAAATGATTTATTTGGCTGGCGTTGCCAATGTTTTAGATTTGGCTGATGGCTTTGGTTATACTACCCTTGGCGATCGTTCCCGTTTTGGCCTCTCTCTTGTTTTGGGTGGTGGTGAAGTAAAATTAATTGAGCACGTCAATGCCTTTGCTGCGCTTGCTCGTGAAGGCGTTTGGAAACCATACCAATCAATTCTTAGCGTAGAAGATGAAAATGGGCGAATTTTAGAGGAATATAAGGATGATTCCACTGAAAAAATTGTTGATATTGAATATGTCCGCATACTCAATAGTGTTCTATCAGATAATGAGGCGCGCTCTTATATTTTTGGTGAAGCAAACTACCTTACTCTTCCTGGTCGGCCAGTTGCTGCCAAAACTGGTACTACCAATGACTATCGTGATGCTTGGACTATTGGCTATACCCCCTATCAAGTAGCGGCCGGTGTTTGGGTGGGCAATAATGATAACTCTGAAATGAAGCGTGGCGCTGCTGGTGGTGTTGTTGCTGCTCCTGTTTGGAAAAGTTTCTTAAAAAATTATCTCGATGATAAAGAAGTCAAATATTTTACTAGCCCAAACTATACCAATGGCGACAAGCCAATGCTTGGTGGTTTTCTTGAAGGTGGCGATAAAATAAAAATAGATAAGTTCTCAAAAAAGCTAGCCACAGAATATACGCCGGATGAAGCTGTTGAAGAAAAAACCTTTAAACAGATTCACAATATTCTACACTATGTTGAGCGTGGCAATATTGCTGGTTCACAACCCAATAATCCTATCAGCGACTATCAATATGCGAACTGGGAGGAGCCCGTGATTGCTTGGGCCGCAGAACAAGGAATTGTTCCTGAACAAGCACCAACAGAATACGATGATCTCCATCAATCTGGAGATAAGCCTTATATTCATATTACTACTCCTAGTAATAATATTACTATTACTACGGGGCAAATAAGCCTGACCGTTTCTACTGGTGCGCCGCGTGGTGCTGCTAATGTTAAATATTATCTAGATGACAAATTAATCAGCACTCAGTCTACACAACCTTTTAGTTTTGTTTATACTATTCCTCCCGCAATAGCTAATGGTATACACACTATTAAAGCAAAAGTGTATGATGATATTTTAAATAATAATGAGGAGAGCATCACCTTTACTCTGGAGCGAGAGGAATACATAGTTATGAATTGGATCAATCCTTCTGCTAGCACCTCCCTTTCAGACAGTGACTTCCCTTTTACTTTTCAATTGAGCGTTGATGATTTAACTATTTTATCTCAAGTTGATTTTTATTATCGTCCTAGTGATTCAAATCAATCACATTGGTTTGGTTTTATAAAAAGTCCCTCCACCCAACCCATAAACAATGTTTGGCAAAACAAACCAAGCAGTGGTACCTACAAGGTTTATCCTGTCTTCACAGACCTTTATGGACAAGTTGTTCAAGGACGTGACATTACTATTAGTGTTGAATAAATATTGTGGCGCCGCATTGCTATACGGCGCTACAATATTTTTATACCAAAAACCGTTAAGTAAACTTAACGGTTTTGTGGTTAGCCCCCATGCCTGAGAACTATATCTTAAAAGGTAGTGTTGAGTATTTGTGTAAACACAGACACCCTACAACCCCCAATAAGTAAAATTATTGCCTGATTGGCATTACTACGTATAAATAGTCTTCTTCGTTTTCCGGAATGAATATCCCTGGCGCGCCTTGATTATTCAGCTTAATCACCACTTTCTCTGATTGTAAACTATTCAATCCATCAAGTAAATAGCGATAATTAAAGACTATTTCCACCTCTTCGCCCTCAACTTCTCCTGCTAAGGTGGTAACATTCTCACCTAAACCACTATTAGTAGACATAATCACAATCTCGTTTTTATCAGGTAAGAAGGTCATTTTTATATCATTTATCCCTGGTTTACAGAACAAAGCCGCGCTTTTGATTGCCTTAATTAAGTTATTACTTTCAACTGTAGTTATGGTTTTATGCTCTGTGGGGATAATTTGTTCATAATCTGGGTAATTACCCTCTATTAATCGTGATATTAATTTAATACCATCACAATTAAACAATATTTGATTCTCATTTAAATTTATATTTACTTCCTTTTCTGTAACTGAACCTAAAATTCTGTTTAGTTCCTGTAGAGTTTTTAGTGGGATAATAACCTTCTTTTCGGCTCCACATTTTAACTGTACCCGCTTCTCTGCTAAACGATAGCTGTCTGTAGCGCCAACAATTAGTTTACTAGCACTAAAGTTAAAAAGAACGCCACTAATTTCTGGCCGACTCTCGTCAACACTAACCGTAAACAATGTCTGATTTAATAATTCTTTTAAGCTTTCTAAATTAATCATTATTAAATCTTCTTCTAACACCTCTGGAATAAGTGGATAGTCGTCTGCTGAGGCGCCACGAATTTGTGTTTGTGAGTTTTTACAGCTAATGTGTAGGGCCTCATCTTCTAATTCTAGGCTTATATTATCGTGTGGTAATAAAGAAATATAATCACTCAGAAGTTTTGCTGGCACAGTATATTGGCCTTCCTCTTCAATCTTCCCCCTGATCTGTGTCTTAACGCCAATTTCTAGGTTTGTTGTGGCTAGAGTTATTACGCCATTCAGTGCGCTAATTAAAACATTATTTAAAATAGGTAAGTTTGCATTACGTGAAGCAAGGTGGTTTACAATATTTAAACCATTATTTAAATTCTCCTGTGTGCACACTAATTTCATTACTATTAGTTAGTTAATATTTATTTATTAATTATAGTAATAGAGGGGTGTTAATATCTTAATAAGTGTTAAAAGCTATGGCTGAATATAGTTTTTTTTACTTCCCCCTTGTTCATAATATTTGTATAAGAGCTGGAGTGAAAACTTAATAACTTTTTTTACCTTTTTATAACTGTTGAAAAGAACAAACTTATTAACTATGAAAAGATTTTTTATAACAAGTGTTAACAGCGCTATCCACAATTTATTACGAGGCGTATAGTTGTTGGCGGATTAAATCTATATCACTTTTAATTTTATTATTACCAGAAGAAAGTTCGGTAGAGATTTTGTTGCAGGAGTGAATGGCTGTGGTATGGTCTCGGCCGCCCAACTCTTGTCCAATAGAGGGGTAAGAGCTTTTTAATTCTTCTCGCATAATCCACATCACAATCTGTCTAGGAAAGACCAACTCTTTGCGGCGACAACTTCCTACCAAATCATCAATACTAATATCATAATAAGAGGCAACCTTGGTAATAATCTTCTTGGGTGTGAGGCCGCTCTTTTTTACGCTTAAAGAAAGTGAGCCAAGAATGCTTTTCACAGTTTCCAGGTTTAGTGTGGCTTGATTTAAATCATGATGGGCGATCAGCCTGTTTAAAGCACCTTCAAGCTCACGAACATTGTTTTGAATATTTTCAGCAACATAAGAGAGAATGTCAGAGTCTAAAACAAAGCCTTTTTCGGCACATTTTGCCTCTAAAATAGCATATCTAGTTTCTAAGTCAGGAGCAGAGATGTCGGCAATCATCCCCCACTCAAAGCGAGAAATCAATCGTGCCTCAACCTCAGCAATGGCTTTGGGCGGTCGATCAGAAGTTAAAACGATTTGTTTATTCTTCTGATGCAGTTCATTAAAGGTGTGAAAGAACTCTTCTTGTGTTTGTTCTTTACCAGCGATAAACTGAATATCGTCTATTAGGAGAACATCTACATTGCGGTAGTGTTTTTTTAGTTCATTGGTTGTGCCCCTTTTAATAGAGTTTATAAAGTCGTTAACAAATTTTTCACTATTCAGATAAACAATATTTGCCTTAGGATCATTTTTTAAAATAGCATTACCAACGGCTTGTAATAAATGAGTTTTTCCAAGACCAACACCACCATAAAGGAATAAAGGATTATAAACTGAACCAGGCTTGTCAACAACAGCTTTAGCTGCGGCAGTAGCTAGGTCACTTCCCCGGCCAACAATAAAGGTTTCAAAAGTATATTTAGGATTAAGGTTAAACTTATTTGTTGCTGGCTCGTCTGGCCTTATTTCAACCTGAGGTTCAGAAATTTGAGCAGCAGCACGAATAAGGTTCTCACTACTAATATCTTTCTCTTTGGGGGTGGTGACTTTGTAGACTAGGTTAGTGATCTCGCCTTGGCTTGTTTTGTTTAAGGCTTCCAAAATATGCTTATGATATTTATTTTCCAACCAAGCTTTAGTAAAAGCATTAGGAACGCCCAAGACAATAGAGTTGTTATCTACAGAAACAATAAAAGTATTTTTAAACCAAGTAGTAAAATTAGCTTTAGAAATATTTAGTTCTAATTCCCCAAGGACGGTTTCCCATAGTTGAGATTCTAACATTTTTGTATTTGTTTACTTAATAATTTAAGTGTTTAAAATAGTGCTTGTTAATTTTAACACATAGCCATAGAATTAAAAACCAGTCAAAAGAGTATAATATGTTTATAATATGTTAACAAAAAGTTAATAAGTAGTTGGGGCGTCGCAAGGCTTTACAAAAAAGAAGTTTATTGGTAAACTAACACCATTAATAATTATTTATTACAATGCCAAAAAGAACATATCAACCA
Source organism: Candidatus Komeilibacteria bacterium CG_4_10_14_0_8_um_filter_37_78 (assembly GCA_002785295.1). GTDB lineage: Bacteria > Patescibacteriota > Patescibacteriia > UBA1558 > UBA1558 > UBA1558. The sequence continues at coordinate 3,944 of PFMC01000071.1, read as the reverse complement.
AAGTCTACAAAACGAGCTAAGAAGTTTGGCTTTATGGCGCGACAAGCCTCGGCCACTGGCAGAAGGGTTTTAAAACGTCGTCGCACCAAAAGAAGAGCTAAGCTGACAGCAAGTGATGAAAAATAGTTTATCACAAGATAAGGATATTTTAAGGGTTTTAAAACAAAGGCCCCTTTTTTTCCCATATTTTACGGTGAAAATGGCTAATAATAACGAAAAAACGTATAGATATACCATTATTATTTCTAAAAAAGCTCACAAATTAGCTGTTCAGAGAAATAAAATAAAGAGACGGATTCGGGCTATTATTAATGGCAATCAGGAAAAGATAAGGATTTGTGATTTTGTGATAAGCGTCAAGAAACAAGTTTATAATATTGAACCACAACAACAAAGAGAGGAGATCCGAAAAATTTTATTAAAAAGTAAAATCTTAAATGTTTAATCTTCTAAAACAAACCATCTTATTAATTATTAAAATATATCAAAAAACTATATCGCCAGATACAGGAGTATTGAAAGTGTTTTATCCTTTTGGTGCCTGTCGTTATTATCCCACCTGCTCAGAATATTGCTACCAAGCAGTAAACAAGCACGGTGTGATTAAAGGAGTTGGGGCGGGAGTTAAAAGATTATTAAAGTGTCATCCCCTTTCCAAGGGTGGTTATGACCCAATAAACTAATGTTATTATCATTTTATCACACAATATTATTTCAACCATTATTTAATATTTTGATCTTTTTTTATAATGTTGTTCCTATTAAAGATATAGGTTGGGCGATTATATTAATTACAATTTTGGTGAGGTTGTTGCTATTCCCTTTATCTAAAAGCTCGATCGAATCCCAAAAAAGATTACAAGAAATAAAACCAAAACTAGATGAGTTAAAGGAAAAACACAAGGGTGACAAAGAAGCATTTGGTAAGGCGTCAATGGAGCTATATAAACAAGAAAAGATCAATCCTATGTCTTCTTGTTTGCCACTTTTAATACAACTACCAATTTTGATCGCTCTGTATCAGGTTTTTAGAAATGGATTGGCAGGACTCAGTTTTGAATATTTATATCCCTTTGTTAGTCAGCCAGAAACAATCAACTCGGTGTTTCTCGGCGTGATGGATTTATCACAACCAAATGTGATTTTGGCCGTAGTCACTGGTATTAGTCAATATGTTCAAGCGAAGATGATTATGAATATTAAGGGTGCAGAAAACAAACCAACTAAAACCGGAGATATAGCTGGTGCAATGAGTAAGCAAATGCTCTATGTGATGCCCGTCTTTACTGTTTTTATTGGCATGTCTTTGCCTAGCGGCCTGATCTTATACTGGTTGATTTCTATGGTGTTGACGATTTTACAGCAGTATTTTTTATTTAACAAAAAGAAGCTAGAAGTAGAAGTTGTAAATTAAGATAACATTAATATTAAAAAAAGAGCCTATTGACGGCTCTTTTTGTATACAAGCAAAATTAAAACATTCTTTGAGCGCCAACAATAACCTTTAATTTATTAGGGGCGATCTGCACAGTAGTTGGTGGCTTCAGCTTGGTGATCTGATCGATCACAATAAAAGCGCCTGGTTGTTGACACTCAACACTGACTTTGGTGAAAGGCAAAATGGTTGTGCTTTTGTTTTTGGTTAAAAGCACATCAGTGTTTTGGATTACTAATTCAAGTTGCCCGTCAGTAGGATTAAATTTATTATCAATATTTAATTCGCTAAGTACATTTAGATTGTTAAAAGAGACAATGTTTTGTTTGGAGCTGGGTGAAGCATTGTAGCTACCAAACTTAACCGTAGTCTCTTCATTGGTGATGGTTGCTGAGTCAATAAAATAATAGTGTCCGACCATACCAAGATCAACTTCTTTGATAATCCTCTGAGCCAAAATTTCACAAGCTTGATGCGCCGGAGGAACGCCTAATATTTTAGCAAACTTTGATTTATTATTAACGGGTATAATACCCAAGACCAAATCTTTTTTAGCAATAATATTTATAATTTTTGAAAAACTAAGATCATCCCCTATTACCACAACTGTTGTGATGTCAGCCTTGATGCCATCCTCAACAACCTCATTCATATTCTTTAAAACATTTAATCTAACCACTTTACCTTTAATACCAAGATCAACCAAACGGTTCTCGATTTTATAAAGAGAGCTTTGGTATTTTTTTGCACTTAAAAAATTGTCGTAGATATATAAATAACTCATTGCAATAAAGATGAGGCTTAAGTTTAATAGTTTATTCTTTTTTAGGAAGGGAGTTGTTGTTTAGAGCTTCTGGTGTTGGTGTGATTCTGCATTGACCGTTTAGCTTGGCACCCAATTCAACCATAATCAAGCTAGCAGTAATATTGCCCTTAATCTCAGCATCACTAGTGACGTGTAGTTTGTCTTGAACAACGACATTGCCAGTAACTGTACCAGCAATAAATGCATTTTTGGCAGAGATCTCAGCTTTCACTTTTGAGTTCTTACCAATTTTTAAATTGTTCTTAGTTTTGACATTACCACTAACACTGCCCTCAATAATGATGTCGTGGTCACTATTAAAATCGCCTTCAACCTTAACTGATGCCCCAATGACTGTATCAGCCGTTTTAATATCTTTGGCTGGGTTTTCTTCTTTAAACATAAAGTAATTGATTATTAATAAAAAATACTTAGACAAATGCAAGCGAATATATTATAGTATATAAAACGAATTAATTAAACTTAAAGAATAATATGGGAGAAGAACAACACAAAAAAGATCTGAGGCTAGTCCTTTTTTTGTTTACAGCGGCTATAGTTATATTCATTGTCCTAACAATTGTTAATAGTAATACAGAGTTTATCCAGAATTTAATAACAATATAGTTTTACGACGCATTAATCTAGCTAATATTAGGCATAAATGAGCCAGCATTGTTAAAAATGAGAGCTCTCGTAGTTCAATGGATAGAACAAGACACTCCTAACGTCTAAATATAGGTTCGATTCCTATCGAGAGTACCAATTTTCGTCCTGCAGGGCGTGATTGGGTTGGCACCGTTAAATTAAAATAAACGTTCCACGTGGAACAAACATCATGATTATTAATAAAAAAAAGACTTATTTAGCCTATATTATAAATTCTCTAAACACAGAAATGTTTAAGGATGTATATTTTTCTAGTGGAAAAGCGACTACCAATGTAACAAAAGGCGGTGAATTGGCATGTGCGGTTTATTTGTCATCATTACTTTATTTGTTTGATATGATAAAAAAACCACATGCAACAATTAACTCAACAATAAAAGATATGAAGAGTTGTAATTGGCGCCCTGTTCAGAAACCAAAAAAAGGAGATGTGTTGGTTTGGAGCATTAAAGATGGACAGCAGCATTTAGGCTTTTATTTTGATGAAAACATGGCAATTAGCAATAGTACACGCAAGAAAAGGGTGTGGACTCATCATCCAACGTACAATAATAAACGTAAAATTGTCGAGATATTAAGATATTCCTTCTAAATTCAACCCTCCGGGTTAACCAGGAGGGTTGAAATGTTCCACGTGGAACGTTTGTAAATAAGAACAACCCTGTACCATTGTGGTACAGGGTTATTTAAACCTGTGGCAGAAGTCAAAACCATGGATTGCTCCTGCCGAGAGGGGGTCCCATTTTAAGCTAGAATCACCGTTTTACCGACAACTAGTTCGAACACTCTGTGTCGACGCGTCTATCATGACATTATTAGGAGGATGGATCATCCAGCTCACGCTCAAATCGTACCTTGACCCAACAGTACAATCCAATTGTGAATTCGTGGTTTTTAACTCCTATTAACAATAGACGGTATGTACATATTATCATGTAATTGTACAGAGTCAAGCAAAGGGCTCTCCGTCAACTAGTGTGATAGTTTAGTATCCAAATTAGTGGCAAAAAGGCTAGTGTCATTTTAGCAATATAA
>PFMC01000075.1 GCA_002785295.1 Candidatus Komeilibacteria bacterium CG_4_10_14_0_8_um_filter_37_78 | reverse complement strand
ATGTTAAACCATCCATCCCTGCCATCCGTCAGGCTTTAGCTTCTAAAGCCTTCCTACTGGCAGGGTTTCCTGTATAGTATTAAAAAAGATCTCAAAACATTTAAGATCTTTTCATGGTACCGCTACAGGGAATCGAACCCCGATTACCAGATTGAGAATCTGGCGTCTCACCCTCCGGGTGACCACCCGTCAGGGTGGCTAACCTTCAATAAATGTACTTAGCTTAAAAAATGGTACCGCCTAGGGGAATTGAACCCCCGTTGCCAGATTGAGAATCTGAAGTCCTAACCACTAGACGAAGGCGGCTTATCGGGTAAAAATACGCTTATACAAATTTTCCTTTTTTGAACTATTATTTTTCAATTCTAACTCCCTCTTTCTGCCTAATGTTTTATTAGAAAACGTTTCATAATAGACGAGTTTTGCTGGAAGCTTATGTTTGATTGAGCGCGTCTTACCTGCATTATGAGATTCTAACCTCTTTACTAGGTTATTCGTATAACCTATATATGTGGTATGATCTGCAAGTTTTAGAACATAAACTATGGAATTCATAATGATATCTATTAATCCCTCACCCTCCGGGTGACCACCCATTAGGATGGCTGACCGTTATCCTCACCTCTCAGCCGTGCTACGAGCGAGGTCATAGAGCGTTGCCCGTTAGGGCTACGACAGAGGGACGATAGCGGCTTATTTACCTTGCCAATCCCCTGTTTGTCTCACTAATAGATCAGGTGCATTATTTGGCTCAGCCATTATTTCTTTGACAATCTTTTCCATTCGCACTCCTTGAGATCCCTTTACTAGTATAATATCATTCTTTTTTACCCTATCCTGCAAAAAAAGTCCAGCCTGATGGTGATCTGAAAAAGTATAGACATGATCCTTGTCCATCCCAGCCTCTATTGCGCCACGCGCTATATCTCTAGCTTTTTCACCAAATGCCAGTAAATAATCAATCTTCAATTCTTTGATTTTCTTGCCAATATCTTGATGAGCTTCTTCTGAGATGGCTCCCAATTCTAACATATCGCCAAACACAACATAATATTTACCAGCCTCTGTGTTTGGTATTAAAGATAATAAATCTAATGCGGCCTTAGCGGCAAGTGGTGAAGAATTGTAGGTATCATCAATAATTTTACTTCCTTTGATACCGGGCAAATATCTTGTTCTCCCTGGCACACCTTGATACTGTTGTAGTTTATGACCAATGTCTACTAAATTTATTTGATAAATAATCCCAATGCAGACTGCTGATAATACCGCATACAAATGTTGATGACTAATAATGCTTGGTAAAAAAATCGGGATGGTTGTACCTTGATAAGTTAACTTAAAATTTAGTCCCAATTCACCGTCTCTCTCCATAATGATAATATTCTCAGCCCGAGCACTAGCTTGATGCTTGATGCCATAGCTCATGACCATTGCCTTAGTATTTGCTTTCTGTTGCCAAGCCAATTCATTATCAATATTAATAACTGCATAGCCATCTTTTTCTAAGAGACTAATAATTAATCTCTTTTCTTCGGCAATCTTTTCTAAACTACCAAAATATTCTAAGTGAGACTCGGAAACAGCGGTTAAAATTCCAATCCGACACTTAACGATGGATAAAAGATAAGCAATATCCCCCGGCTTGTCAGCACCCATTTCTAATACAATAATATTCGGATAATTCTTATCTTTCTTAATTAATAACCAAAAGGCCTGACAAAAAATAGATAACCACTTCAATAATGATTTTCCACCAGTCTCCACACCGATAATCGTCAACGGTACACCGATTTCATTATTATAATTTTTGATGTTTTTTCTTACTTTAAAATCTCCCACCAAAACACTATAAACCGCTTCCTTGGTACTAGTTTTACCAACACTACCAGTAATACCAATAATCTCTGGCTGATACTTAGCCAAAATCATTTTACTGATTATTTTCAATTTAAAATATAGTATTTTTCTAAGCATTATTTTTCTACTGGTATTTGTAAATAGTTTAAGAGAAACTTGGAAATCTCACCAAATAGTGGTGCTGCAGATGAGGCTGCAAACTCAACATTACTAGGATGATGGAATTTAGTCAACATCACATACTGCGGATTATTGATCGGTGCGAAGCCAACAAATGTATGGACGGTCTTATCAGCATCATATTCCCCAGTTTGATAATTGATCACCTGTGCTGTTCCTGTCTTGCCAGCAATATAATAGCCTGGTACACCTGCTAGTGTAGCATGGCCAACTTCTACAACAGAGGCCAGCATTGCCGACAGTGTCATACTTGTCTTTTTGGAAATCACTTGTCTAATGATAGAGGGCTCATTCTTTTCGACTAAACCTGAATCAAAGACTATCTGATCTACTAAATATGGTTCAACTAATTTACCACCATTGGCGATCGCAGCAAAAGCAGTCACTAATTGAATTGGAGTAGCTGATATACCTTGACCATAGGATGCTGTTGCTAAATAGATATCACTCTTCTTCGCCAATGAACTAATATTACCTGACACTTCACCAGTTAGAGTAATACCGGTCTTCTCGCCAAAACCAAAATTTTCAACATACTCATTGAATTTATCTAAACCAACTTGTTGTGCCGCCCAGATCGCTCCTGTATTAATAGACTTTTCCAATACTTGAGACATGTTTTGTTCGCCATAGATCTTCCCTTCAGCATTTTTGATTGTATATTTACCAATGGTTACCTCACCTGTATCCACAAACATTGTGTCTGGTTTTACTTTTTCTTGATCTAGGGCGATCGCCATTGTGATCGCTTTGAAAACTGAACCCGGCTCATAAGCAGAATAAACTGCTGGATTATTGTAAATATCTATATCCTCTACTTCATTATAATTATTAGGATCAAACTCTGGATAAGAACACATTGCCATGATCGCACCAGTATTAGGATTAAGAATAATGACTGTGCCGTTTTCAGCTCCATATTTGATGCTATGTTTTGCTAGCATAGAACAAGTATAAAATTGCAATGACCGATCAATAGTCAAAACTAAATTAAAACCATCCTTAGCTGTTTCATAGACTCGATCCCCAGTTGGTATGATCCGTCCCCCAGAATCTCGACTAGATGAGAGCTGACCTTTAATCCCAGACAACTCTTCATTAAAATAACCCTCCAAACCATATTGACCTTGATAGCCAGCATCTGTATAACCAACAAAACCAAGTAGTTGACTACCCATAGCATTCTCTGGATAATAACGCCAATTTTCTTCTTCAAAATAAATTCCTGGTAACTCGTATTCAGCAAGCTGAATCATCTCTTCTTCAGATATTTTATGCTTCAATGGTTCATAAACATCGTCCTCCTTAATCAGCCGCTGCAAAATAATATCTTGCTCTTCCTCATCTTCAATTTTCAAGACAGCAACCAGTTTCGTCAAAATATCTTGCGGATATTTCACCTCAATCGTATTAGCATAAACCAAATAGTACTTACGATTGGTAGCATAAGGATAAAGCTTGTCTGGCTCTTTATAGTCCTGCAAATAAATATCTCCGCGATTGGGATTAAGCTCTGTATTAGCATAGTGCTGATTATTAGCCAAAGCAATATAATAATCATGCTTGACAATCATTAAGTAGGCCAATTTCAAGATAACTATTACTGTGAAAATAAAAATTACTGTTCCCAAAACAGCTAATCTATTACTACCAAATTTATTGCGTTCACGAATCATAAATACTAATTAACAAAGCCCTCTAAGAATGAGGGCTAATGTTAGGTTTTAAAGGCACGGGGACTAGCCTTAGCGAGCAGCAAATACTGTGTCAGCCGTTAAATATGCATACTGATCAACAGCAATCATATCAAGCTGACTTGCTAACTCCTCTACCCTAGAAATCGACCTCAAACTAGCAATTTGCAGTTCAATTTTCTTGTTTTGTTCCTTAGCTGACAACAATTGATCTTGCAGGGAAGCTATTTCAATCCCTAAAGTAGCAGAGCTATTAACCAGCACTAGATAGAATATAAATGATAGCATTGCGCAACCGATTAGAAAAGTACGAATTTTTGAATACCTAAAAATTTGTGTATTTGTTTTGGACCCTCGCATATTAATTTGTTTAATTATTTATTTTTTTATATTTTTTCTATTATCCTCAACCTAGCACTACGACTTCGAGGATTAGTAATTATTTCTTCATTACTTGGCTTAATTGGTTTTTTGGTGATCAACTTCACTGTCTGTTGATGTTGACAGATACACTCAGGAAACTCTGGTGGACAAATACAATCTTTTGCTTGTTGTCTAAAATAGTTTTTGACTATTCGATCTTCCAATGAGTGATAAGCAATCACTGCTAGCCGACCCCTACTGGGTAAAGCTTTGACTGCTTGTGGTAAAAAATCCTGCACATTATTAAGCTCATCATTGACCGCTATTCGAAAAGCTTGCCATGTCTTGGTTGCTGGATGAATCTTGTCTTTCTTTCTTCTTCTTTTGACACTGGTAATAATTTCGACTAACTGTGTAGTATGGGTGATAGGATTTTCTTTTCTTGTCTCTACTATTGCTTGCGTAATAAGACGCCAATTTCTTTCCTCACCATAGTCACGGATGATCTTGCCGATTTCTTCTTCAGACCAATTATTTATTATTTCGGCGGCTGTCAGGCTAGAGGTGGCACCAAAACTCATATTGAGCTCAGCATCTCCTTTAAAACTAAAGCCATCAGTACTCGCCAATTGCATTGATGATAGACCTAGATCAATGTAAATACCACCAAGTATTTTTGTTTTAATTTTGTTTTTATTGATGATTTCTTCTAAAGAACGAAAGTTTTCATTAATATAAATAACTCTATCTGTAAATTCTTCTAAATGACCGGCCGCTAAGGTCAAAGCGCGTGGATCAGCATCAATACCATATAGTTTGCCTTCTGGTCCATTTAGCCTTAATACTTCTTTGGCATGACCACCGGCGCCTAGTGTGCAGTCAACATAATCTTTATTGGGCTGTACTTTGAGGCCCGCAATCAACTCTGATAATAATACTGGTATATGGTCAGGCATGTTTATATTCCAATACCGCCTAACTCCTCTGCAATATCTGCAGTACCTGGTTCTGTTTTCTTTTTATAAGCAGACCACTCTTTATCACTCCAAATTTCCAATCGATTATAAAGACCAGTAACGACAGCTTGTTTTTTTAAATTTGCATATCCCAATAAATATTCTGGGAAATTGATCCGTCCCTGTTTATCAAGATTAACATCCATTGCTCCTGCCAACATTAAGCGAGCAAATGCCCGTGTCTTAGCCTGACTAATCGGTAAAGATACAAGTTTCTCAGCTAAAGTTTGCCAATCTTTTTTAGGATAAACAAAAAGACAGTTATCTAACCCTTTGGTTATAACTGCCCCATTCTTGAAAACCTGCCTAAATTTAACAGGTAAGGCCATTCTGCCTTTGATATCGATAGTGTGATTGTATTCACCAATTAGCATTGTTTTTTTGTTTTATTAACACTGGAGTGGGGTTATCCCCACATTTTCCCACTTATCACCCTTATATACACATTGTACACCACTTTAATATTAAGTGCAACCACCTTTTATTGGCCATATTGTGGATAATGTGTCAAAGCAAAAAAAAACAGTTGAGCTGACCACTTATTCCTACTCTACTGTTTTACTAATTTTCTATATTGTTGCCTTTGTTATATTTGGCTCTTTATAATACTCTGGTAAAATAAAAGACTTAACTTTTTTTTGCTTAAAAACCTTTTTTAAAGCCTGAGCAATGTCTCTATCAGATTCTATCTTGACGATAATCTTATAAATTGGGATATTCAAAGACCAGGCCAGGCTATTGGCAATGCTAGTTAAAATTCTAATTAAAGAAAAAGAAGCTTCATTATAAATGACAGCTACAGCCTCAATCCTATCCTTGTTAATCTGATATTTATTTAAACAATCATCTATTTCATTTAATAGGATATTTTTATCGCCACTCAGAACACTAGTGATGATCTCACTTGGTCTGATCATTTTCAGCTCGACATGTTGTTCGATTATTCTCAATACTAAAATCATTGTTTTGTCCGATCTAAAAGAGTTATGGATTTACGTTCCAATAAATCATATAAAAATTTATCTGTCACTTCACGACGATAATTAAATTCTTGAGTTGTAAAATGTGTATAGCGTAATGGTTGATGAGTAATCTTTTCAATCTCTCGTACAAAATTTGCAATTTCTTTTTTGCCAATTCTACCCACAATCAAAATATCTGTCTTCGAATCCTCATCGTCTACAAAAAAACCCAATAAAGATAAATACTTAATCCCTGTATACTTTTTTATAATATTAGAAACTTTCTTCTCCCAAAGTAGTCGAGCTTTGACAAAAAGATTTGTCAGTTCCTGCAATAGAATAAAGTCTTTATTGAGACGATAATACTTACGACGGTCAGCATCCTCAGAAATGACTAACTCAAATTTCTCCAAATTGGCCAGTTCTCGCCGAACAGAGTTTAATCGCTCCCCTATCACCCTGGTTATTTCCCGGACGAAATAACGCTTATTTTGATTAAATAAAAACAAATTTAAAAGCTTTTCTCTGGTTCTTGAACTAAATAGTTGTTCTAACATAATTCACATTTTACTGTCAATAACAAATATAGTATAATAACTTTGACCCGATTTTGCAAACAATGTCCAATAATACACAAACAGCTAGAATTTTTATCCAAGACCCCATTCACGCCAATGCATTGGGTGATATCTATATTTGTGAAGATTCTGCACAGATTGCCAAAAATGGCCATCTTTTTATTTTAGTCAATCTAACAAAACCACAGAATGATTATGAACAATTTGTTGGTGCCTTCATTGAAAAGTGCGTCAATACATATTATTATTGCGTCCTGGAAGATACTACCAAAATATTAGAATTTACCTTAAATGAAATAAATAAATGGTTACCAGCCAACTTACCAGCTAATAAAAAAATTCTTAGTCATCTAAATATTGTCATTGGTAATCTCAAAGACAATTTAATCAATATCAGCCTTGTTGGTGATTGGCATTCATATCTGATACATCCACTGAAAGCCAATAGACTAGAAAAGGATAAGGCTGTCCTCAACCCAATCAAACTTTTTAATGAAATTCATCAAATCCAATTTACTCAAAATTGTAGCTTTATCATTACCAATCCATCACTACTCGACTACTTATCGCTAGATAAAGTAAGGAAGATCGTCTCTACCATCCCAGCACGATCTGCTGCCGAACAACTCCGCAGCATGGTGACTGCTGTACCAACAAGCGTCTCCTTTTTGTCATTGATCCTCAAAAGCCAAGATAATAGCAAGACAATCGAAAAAATAGTTCACCCTGACGAACTACCGATCCATAAACCAACTATCGTACCTCGAACAGGCTTTGGTGCTAGCACGGCTTCTTCACGGGAATCGCTAGATCAACTAATCTCAACTCAAAAACAAACACAGAAAATCATGACAGTCCCCTCTAGTTGGCAAACACTTGTTTCTACTTGGAATAATATAAAAGAATCACTTAAAGGTTCAAAGATTTTACCTCTGATCTTTAGAGGTATTACCAAGTTATTTGTCTGGCTTTGGTTATTATTAAAACTTATTGCTAGGGGCTTATTGTTTATCTTAGTTAGAATCAAAAGAACTATCGTTTCTATCATCAAGCCAGACCATAGTGGACCGCAAACGCGCAATCGCATCTCTTTTTCATGGCTCACTAATATCAATAAAAATAAATTAATTCTGGGAACTATTGGCCTGCTAATTCTGGTCTTAGTGATTGTCCTAGTTTGGTCCAATACTAGTGTACCGCAATTATCCGGTGAAGAACTGGCTAGTATCAATGCTGAGTTTACTGCGAAAGAAGAAGCTATAGAAGCAGCCCTGATCTATGGTGATAGGATACGCGCACAAAATTTATTAGAAGAAACCATCACTCTATTAGCCACACTGCCAGTTGATAAAAAAAATCCAGACCAATATACAGGTCTACAACAAAGAACAAATTTCTTAACCGAGAGAATTTGGAATATTATGACTATTACTGAGCCTGTTGAACTTTTTTCTCTTGGCAATGAGATCGCTGGCAACTTTGTAAATTTAACGGCAAAAGATGATTTGGTCTATGCTTTCACAGATCAAAATCAATATTTGATTTACAACTTCAGTGATAAGGGCTATCAAATTGTTGACTATCCCAGCAATTTTGCAGGCGTACAACTAAGCACCCTAGCACCAGACAATAGTATCTTGGTGATTGATCATGAAAAAAAATTCTTTATCGCTGATGATGCTGGTCTACAACCAAATCTCATTTCTCTCAGTGCTGGCTTGCAAAGCATCACAGCAACTAGTACTTTTTTCAACCGTTTATATATTTTAGATGGACAAACTGATCAAATTTATCGGCATAGTATGGACAATGGTGTTTTCCGCACACCTGATCTCTGGTTAAAAGACAATATTGACCTCGGCAATGCCAGTGACATTGCCATTGATGGCTTTGTTTATCTATTAAATGGCAATGAAATCATTAAGCTGACAAATGGCAGACGTCAAACTTTTGCTAGCATCGATCTCTACCCAATATTAAATCAACCACAAAAACTATATACCAATGCTGATCTAGAAAATATCTATTTACTGGAAAGCGCAAATAACCGTATTATCATTCTTGATAAAGAAGGAAAATTGATCAAACAATACCGTTCTGATGAATTTACAGATTTACAAGACTTCGCAATCCAAGAAGAGGCAAAACGTATATTTATTATTACTAATAACAAATTATACGTCATTCCAATATAGTAAGAAACAAAAAACCCCCGGTACCATACGGTACCGGGGGTTTTTATCAATATTTTACTTTAAATTAACTTGAGCACCTGCTGCTTCAAGCTTTTTCTTCATTTCTTCAGCTTCTTCTTTTTTTACACCTTCTTTAACATTCTTTGGTGCACCATCAACCAAATCTTTAGCTTCCTTTAAGCCCAGCTCTGTAATTTCACGAACCACCTTAATCACGCCAATCTTATTGTCGCTAACAGCTGTTAGCTCAACATTGAATTCAGTCTTCTCTTCAGCTGCACCAGCATCGCCTGCTGCTGCGCTAGGAGCCATAGCCATCATTGGCGCAGCGCTAGAAACGCCAAACTTATCTTCTAAAATAGAAACTAATTCAGAAAGATCCAATACTGACATTTTTTCAATCTCTTCCACGATTGACTTAAATTTTGCAGGAACAACTACGTCTTTTTTATCATCAGTAGTGGCCTTGTCTGCAACTTTAATGTCAGCAGCTTCTGTTGTAGTTTCTTCAACTTTTTTTTCTTCGGTCATATTATTATAGTTAATTATTTAGTATCTTTGATTGCCGATAAAACATTTACCAGTCCACGTATATTACCAGCCAAGACATTGACCAAGCCACTAATCGGAGCATTGATCGAGCCAACAACTCTTACTAGCAATTCATCTCTAGTTGGTAAGTTTGCTAAGTTCATCACTTCTGCCTCTGTCAAATATTTCCAAGTTTCTCCAACTTTCAAGAAACCAGATTTAATACTCAGAGAGTCATTTGTCTTACTGAACTCTTTTGCTACTTTAGCTGCTGAAACCTCGTCAGCAATACTAAAGGCAGCTGCAATACTACCTTCAAGATTGTAAATAGAATCATGTTCTATTTTCGCTTCATCAAACGCGAGATCAAACAATCGTTTTTTGGCTGCTTGATAAACAACGCCGGCTTCACAAAATTTACTTCTCAAGACTTCAGTGCTTTCCACACTCAATCCTTGAAAAGAAGTAAATACAATACTTTTGGCATCAGCTAATTTTTCTTGCAAGGCTTTGACCTCTTGCTGTTTTTGATCTTTAGTTTTAGCCATCTTATTTCAATTTAATTGATAATAATATAATCCTGCGCAAAAGTAATCACAGGTCTAACAATATATTCCCAAATACCAATAACTAGTAGAGTATAACTCACCAGAATTGAACCGAAGATAATTTTTTCTTGTCTATCCATATTGGTCTTAGTTAATAAAAAAACTGCGTAATACCGCAGACATAAAATACATTTGCCTCGATAGGATATTAAGGCCTTTGCCACCTATTGTCTACGGTGAGATCAGTATATACAAGTATTAAGCATCTGTCAAGGAGAATTGCGCTAATAACAAAAAACGCTCAGTAAATTTGACAAAAACAGCAATAAAGAGTAGCCTACAAATATACTTAGAGGAAATATGAAAATTGTTCTTTTGTTTGTTTTAATGACCTTTGTCTGGCCACAAAATATCAATCTTATGCCAATGAAACTGGATCTTCCCTGTCCGAAAGAACCAAAAGAAGAAAGAAAGTGCGACTGGGCAAATCAATTTGCTATTATGCCCAAAGAGCTCTTTTTAATCAAAAATAAATAAATAGAAGACCCCGTATGAGTTTTACTCACGCGGGGTCTATTTTTTTACTCTTTCATTTGATCGGTGAAAGTTTTGAACTCTGCTCGCAGTAGAATCTCATCAAACACTTCCCGCATCTGACGAATAGTAACTTCCTGAGCTCTAATGGCTTCGTTCAGAGTAAACATCTCATCAGCACACGAGGTAGTCAAAGACTTCTGCAACTCTATCATCTCAGTTGCGAATTGACATTCTGGATCAAAACTATAACTCAATACTACTTGAATCAAATCCCAAAATTCTCTTGCTGGTGCAATTGCCTCTTGCAAATTATCAAACTTTGATTGAGCAATGACGCCAATACTAGTCAGCTGAGCTTTTTGTTGTTGCTGTGGCTTATGAATGATCACCTGAGCGGGTTTAGCAACTGTCAATTCAATATTGACAACATATTCTCTGATCTCTGTCTGATCAACAAGAAATTTCTGCTTCAAGGAATTCAAATTCGTAAATAGCCAATTGTTGCCAAGTTTTTGAAATTCATCACCCAGTTCTTCTTTGATAGACTCAATAACAGCAGGTTTAAAATCAGCAATAGTGCCAATTCTCACCCAGTCACATCCTTCTTGGTCCTTTGACCTTGCTTTAGACACAAAGATATCATCGCTGCGATCAGTTGTTTCAACTACTTGTTCAGCACGACGCTTCAAATACGAATAGATCAGCCACTGCATATAAGAAACTTTTAAGCCTTTTGTCATAGTTACTGTATTACCTCCTTCAAAACTTTCAGTTCTGTCCTTTGTTATATGTTTATCCAAGTCCCGTCCACCATTGAGAATGATTCTCTTCAGTGCACCTGTTATTTCTCTCATACAACCATTCGGCTCTGGATAGAGTAAGGTATGACCACTCTGTCCATCACCTTTTTTGATGATTGTTATAGGAGTAATTGTATTTCCAGCCAATATTATCCCCTCCATCATATTGATTTTTGTTAATTTACGATTTACCTAAATAAATTACAACAATCTTTAATTTTTGTCAACCCCACCCTGAGGGGTATTATAAAGCAGATGGACTACAGGTATATAATTGTAAATAAGAAACAATTAACAATTAACCCATAGTCCAAATGCCTATTAAAATGTT
>PFMC01000006.1 GCA_002785295.1 Candidatus Komeilibacteria bacterium CG_4_10_14_0_8_um_filter_37_78 | reverse complement strand
GGTCATCGAGTATAATTGCAAATGCTCCAATGCTAAATTCTTGTTTCATATAATTAAAGGAAAGTTATAAAAAATTTCAATTTCGTATAACATATTATATACGCACCTATTGACATTTTAACTAAGTTTAGATAAAAAGTAAAGATTAACTATTAATCAGAAGGCGTTATGAAAAGCAAGTTTGAACAGGGCTTAAGGATTCTAAAAAGTTCTTATAATCCAGCTAATATTGTTAAAAGTCATCCTTTGTCTAGTTTAGCTCAGGAGCTTATAATTCGAGGTCTTTCTAAGAGAACGATTAAGTTGTATCTGAGCTATAATATGCAATTTTTACAGTATTTAGGCAAGTCTGCTAAAGAGGTTACTAGCCAAGATATTAAAGATTATTTATTATACTTAAAGTTTAAAAATTATTCTAATACTTCACTTAATTTAGTAATTTCAGCTTTGAAGTTTTATTATACGCAGGTTCTTAAACGGAAGCTGTTTTTTAATATCTCGAGGCCTAAAAGAGAGAAATATTTGCCAAATATATTATCTAAATCAGAAATAATTAGCTTAATAAATTTAACAGGCAATTTAAAGCATAAGCTTATTTTGTCTTTAATGTATGGTTCTGGTCTTAGGGTTTCTGAAGTTGTTAAGCTTAAGTTAAGGCATTTTGATTTAATAAATAGAGAGGTGCTGGTTAAAGCAGGCAAAGGGAACAAAGATAGGTATACTATACTAAGTAATTATTCGATTAACTTATTTAAAAAGTATATTGAGATCTTGCCAAATAATCAAATATATTTATTTACAGGTCTTAAATTAAATAGTCATTTAAGTCAAAGATCAGCTCAAAAAATATTTGTTCAAGCTTTAAATAAAGCTCATATTGTTAAAAAAGTGAGTTGTCACTCTTTAAGGCATTCTTTTGCTACTCATTTATTGGAAAGTGGAGTAGAGATGAGATTAATTCAGAAATTATTAGGACATACAAATATTAAAACAACTCAGACTTACGTTCGAGTTGCTAAAAGCTATTTAAATAGTATTAAGAGTCCACTTGATTAAATAATTGATTTATTTTATTTCTTTAAACTATCTTTAATATTTCTAAGTAATATTTTTTTTCATCAAATTGAGTTGTTTTTTCTTCAATATTTTTTTCTTTAATTTATTAAGGTGTCTTATAATAAAAAATATAGAAAAAGAAGTAATTAAAAAATTTAATAATTGTATTAATAAATATTCCATAATTTAAAGTGAGGGCTTCCGTTGTTTCGGTAGCTTTTTTAAAGTAATAGCTAGTTTAGTAAAATTATTACTATCTAGTAATAATTTTTAGCTAGTTAGTATACTTATAGAAAAATTAACTCCTATTAGATCGTATAAGATTAAGGACTTTTTATTTATTGATCTTTTCTATTTACTATTTCTTCTTGGACTCTAGTCACAAATTTTTCTTCTGAAATTTCTAGAAGTTTATTAGTACCACGTAAACGGACGTGAAGTTTGTCTGATTTTATTTCTTGATCACCAATGACCAGGATATATGGTACTTTTAAGGCCACGGACTTACGTACTTTATTACCAATAGTTTCACTGGCATCATTGACTTCTACTCGCATCCCATTATTTTTAAATTTCGCAGCAAGTTTATGACAATAAGCATGATAACTTTCACCAACTGGTAAAATTGATATTTGAGTTGGGGTTAGCCAGACTGGAAAGGCGCCAGCATAGTGTTCGATTAAGAAAGCCATGAATCTCTCATGAGTAGAAAGAGGAGCACGATGAATGACAAAGATTTCATTGTTAGCTTGTCCTTGATTGTCAATATAAGTCAGATCAAATCTCTTTTTAGCAGCAAAGTCTAGTTGAATAGTAGACATGGATTCTTCTCGGCCAATGATTGATTTGAATTGAATATCAACTTTTGGACCGTAAAAAGCGGCTTCATCATCAACTTCTGTATATTTTACTTTTGCTTTGTCAAGGACTTCTTTGATCACTTTTTGAGTGTAATCCCAATTAGCAGGTTCATTGATGTATTTTTCTGTATGTTCCGGATCCCACTTAGAAAGTCTAAACCAATAATCTTTTAGACCAAATATTGAAAAATATTTTAAGGTCAGATCGATTACTTTTTTAAATTCATCTTTGACCTGGTCTTTGGTGCAGTAAATATGAGCATCATTCATCGATAACATGCGTACTCTAAGTAGTCCGGCCAGAGTACCTGACAGCTCATTTCGATACTGAACACCATATTCGGCAAACCTTAGTGGCATGTCACGATAACTACGTGGTCTGGCTTTGAAGATCAGATGATGGTGAGGACAATTCATTGCCTTCAAATAATAAGTGCCATCATCCATTTCCATGGCTGGGTACATGTCATTTTGATAATAGGGTAAATGCCCAGATTGGAGATAAAGTTCTTTTTTTGCTAAGTGGGGAGTGACTACTCTTTGATAACCATCAGCGTCTTCATATTCTTTAGCCAATTTTTCGACCTGGTCACGAAGGATAGTCCCTTTCGGTAGCCACAGCGGTAAACCCTTACCAACCAAATCATCAAAGTGAAAAATATCCATTTCCTTACCGAGCTTGCGGTGGTCTCTTTTTTTCGCTTCTTCTAAAAGCTCTAGATAGTCATTTAGTTCTTCTTGACTGGCAAAGGCAACAACATAGATCCGAGTTAACATCGGATTTTTTTCATTACCACGCCAGTAAGCTCCGGCTAAACGATCTAGTTTAAAAGAAATTTTCAATTCTTTACTAGACTCAATATGAGGTCCACGACAGAGATCAACAAAATCACCTGTCCGATAAATAGTGATATTAGAATCTCCAGCAGGCAGCACTTCGGCTTCACTATCATCCATCTTGGTTGTGCCCTTGGTCTTCAAATCTTTCAATAGTTCTACTTTATAATTTTGATCAGCTTTGGCAAATAGCTTGATCGCCTCATCAATCGACAGCTCTTCTTTGCTAAACTTAATATTATCCTGAATCATCCGTTTCATTTGCTTGGTAATTTTTGGTAGCTCAGCATCTGTCAGGGCCATACCAGCTATTTCCACATCATAGTAAAAGCCATTGTCAATCACTGGACCAATACCAAATTTAGCTTGCGGGTAAAGCTTTTGAATGCTAGCGGCCATTAAGTGAGCCGCTGAATGCCGTAATAAATCTATTTTTTCTTGTTTACTCATATATGTAGATAATTATTAATAAAAAAACCTCCCGTCCTTTAACAGCTAAAATTAGCCATTAAGGGACGAAAGGCAAGCTTTCGCGGTTCCACCCTTATTCTTCTCAAAATAAGAAGCGCTTCTTTAAAATAGGTTTAGATAAACAATTGTTTATATTATTAGTAATCCTAGCTTGGTAAACTAGGCAATCACCTAAAGCAATACTATTGTAATTTAATTTCAATATGATTGTCAAGAGAAGGAATGCTTTTTAACCAGAATGGCCAAAGTTGAATAGTTGCATTATTGACCCCACTGAGATTATTGAGATATTCGGTTGCTGCTGCCTTATCTTTGTTTTTGATCTGCTCCAAATCAATATTGGGATTGGCTATTTGTATTTTGTATTTACCTTGAACCAAACCAATAATATTATTATCTTCGGCAGTATCTTCCTTAATGCTAATGGAGATATCTTTGTTGGAGAATTTTAATAAATCTTGATTTTGTTCAGACAAAACATTGATATCATTCTCTATTTTACTGAGTAGTTTTTGTTCATCATAGGTCATGGTGGTGATTCCGAGTTCTAATTCCATTTCAAAATTATCAACTGCATCGCCCAGCTCAGCAGACAAAACCTCTCTTATTTCTTCCACAATAAAGGCTTCTGGATTAATAAACTCATTAGCAAGTTTGTTTTGTGAAAATTCAGCCATGGCATCAGCGATAATCAGTGTTTCTAGGGCTTGATAAGCTGTTTCAATATTCGTCGCTGTTAGGGCGTGCTGATTCAATACTTGATAAGACATGGCAGTATTGCTTTCAGCATAGATCTTATCTCTCAGGCCTTCCCACAAACCAGGAATAATAAAACTTGACGGGCCGATCAAATATTCATCACCTTCTTCATCGGCTTGGGCCAAAGCAGTGACTGTACCACCAGCTGGGACGACTGTGTCGGCAACTAATCTGAACAATTTATTATCAGCAGTCAGTAGTCTAGTGGTTGCGATCAATGGTTGGTCTTTAGTGTAATTATTAATCAAAACAACTTCGCCCATGGCCTTACTGCTTTGCATGGTAGTCGCTGTGGTCTGATAAGTTTCGGATTTTGTGATCACTGTGCTTAGTTTTCTGCCAACCAATAAATCATTTTGATCATTAATGTCAGGATGGTCACTATCTACAATTTGTGCTGAAAAAGAGATATCGTGCTCAGTGTACTGAGGATCGATATAGATAGTTGCTTTGGCAAATGAGAAATGGGTAATCACTACAGCCAAAACAATAATAATCAAAGCAAAAACCCAAATGAATTTTTTGTGACTGCGAGTGACATCACCATAGTCTTGTTTTCGATTAAAAGAGTTCGGTTTACTAATTTCAGGTTTTTCATAATTAAGGCTAGTGACTTTGACTTTTGGTTTGTCAGAGAGAGTAGCCTTTTTTTTCGATCCTGATTTTTCGATTTCTGAGGTAGTTTTTTTAATTGGCATATAATTGGCTAGATAGTAATAAAATATTAATTAGTTACTTTAGCAATATAGAATATTTATGACTTTTTGTCTAGGGAGATATTGGTGGCGCCAAGGATATTCTCTAGTTCAGCCAGCATTATTTTATTGGGCCTGATTTGATAAGAGCTTGTCTTATTATTCTGTTGGTCCTCAATTTGGATGATCACTGGTACGAGCCCAGGACTGTCAGTTAGTATTTTTTTTAACAAATCAATCTGACTTTTTTTAAATTGTTGGGGTAGGGTTAGGGTTAGTGATTGATATTGTGTCTGGGATGATTGAGTATTTTCACTAGTCAGGATTTCAGCTTGATCGCAGATTATTTTATTGATGCCGTCTTTATTGGATATTTTGCCTTTAACTTTGATTACTTTATCTTCTTCCCAGAGACCAAGACCCTTTTCCAGGATATCAGTAAAGACAATGACTTCTGTACTGCCAGTATGGTCTTCAATATTGGCAAAGAGCATGGGTTTGCCACCATTCGTGATGATCCGTTTTATGCGGGTGATCACACCAGCAGTCTTGATTGTGTTTTGATTTTTCATTTGCAAAATGTCTTGGCAGGTAACAAAGTCATGATCAAGATAGGGTAAATAGTCATTAATCGGGTGGCTGGAAATATAGATTCCCAAGAATTCTTTCTCCCAGGCCAGCTTTTGTTTATCAGTAGCTAGTTCTGTCTCAGCCAGCATCAACTTGGGAGTGGCGATCAGTGGTGTGTCAGCAAAAAGATTGTGCTGATTGTCATCAGTATTATTACTTTTGACAAAGCTAAGAATTTTTTCCAGATTATAAAGCAATATTTGACGGTCATTAAACTCATCAAAGGCACCAGCTTTGATTAAGCTTTCAAGCGATTTTTTATTCAGATCTTTATTTTTGACTCTCAGCAAAAAGTCTTCAAAGGTTTGATAGGGTCCTTGTTTTTTTCTCTCGTGAATAATGGCAGTACAAATATTGTGACCAACATTTTTGACTGCTTCCAAACCAAAGCGAATACGAGGATGAGTTTTGAAGTCTTGATCCATCACCACCGTGAAGATACGATAACTTTCATTAATATTTGGTGGCAAGACACTGATGCCCATACTTTCGCATTCAGCTACTTCACGCGCTATTTTATCACTATCATTTAAATCAGCAGTTAATAAGGCAGCCATAAATTGGGCTGGATAATTGGCCTTTAGATAGGCTGTTTGATAAGCGATCATAGCATAGCAAGCCGCGTGTGAGCGATTGAAACCATAGCTGGCAAAGGGGAGGATGTATTCCCAAATTTGTCTAGCAATTCTTTCATTAATACCATTTGCAATCATGCCGTCAATCATTTTTTTCTCTTGCTGAGCCATCAATTCTTTGATTTTTTTACCAACGGCTTTACGTAAAACATCAGCTTCGCCATAGGTAAAACCCGCCAAAGCGCGAGCCACTTGCATGATTTGTTCTTGATAAATGATGATGCCGTGCGTTTTCTCTAAAATCGGCTTTAGATCTGGGTGTAAGTAAGTTGGTGTCTTGCGACCATGTTTGGAAGCAATATAATCAGGGATCAATTCCATTGGTCCTGGTCGATACAGTGCGACCATAGCAATGATGTCTTCAAACTCAGAAGGTTTCAATTGTTTCAAGTAACGGCGCATGCCAGATGATTCAAATTGAAAAACACCAGTAGTAGAACTTTTTTTAAAAATTTGAAAAGTTTTTTTATCGTTCAGTGGGATTTTGTCAATATCAACTTGATCGCCCATAGTCTTGGCAATAATCTCAACAGCAGTTTCGAGAATAGTTAGATTTTTCAATCCCAAAAAGTCCATTTTAAGGAGGCCCAAATCTTCCACAGGATGAAGAGAGTATTGAGAGATGATGGTCTCATCAGCAGAACTAGCTCTGGTCAGAGGAACATAATCAGTCAGTTCATTTTTTGTGATCAAGATACCGCAAGCATGAGTAGAGTGATGACGAGCGACACCTTCCAAGCGTCTGGCCATATCAATCAGTTTTTTTGCTTCTGGATCATTTTTATACATCGCATTTAGTTCAGCTACTGTCTCTAGAGCTTTATCTAGACTCGTGAACATCGGAATCAGCTTGGCAATACGATCACAATAGCCATAGCTATAACCCATTACTCGACCAGCATCGCGGATTGAGACGCGCGCCGCCATTGTTCCGAAAGTGATGATTTGGGAGACGTGATTGTGTCCGTATTTATTAGCAGCGTACTGGATCACTTCATTGCGGCGCGCGTCAGAAAAGTCAATATCAATATCAGGCATCGAGATTCTTTCTGGATTAAGAAATCTCTCAAAGAGTAAATCATAGTGAATGGGATCAATATTGGTGATGCCGGTGAGATAGGAGACAATACTGCCAGCAGCACTACCACGTCCCGGACCAACAATGATGCCATTATTACGAGCCCAGCTAATAAAGTCTTGGACAATCAAAAAATAAGAAGCATAACCGGTCTTGCTAATAATATTCAATTCATACTCTAAGCGTTCTTTGATGGCAGGGGTGATGTTTTCTCCGTATCTATTGGGCAAACCTTCATCGCAGAGCTTCCTTAAATAATCATTGGCAGTGATACCAATTGGTAATTGGTATTCAGGTAAATGAATGGTATCAAAGTCCAGGGTGACATTGCACATCTCAGCAATCTTGCCTGTATTACTGATCGCTTCAGGGACATGGCTAAAAGCTTGACTCATTTTTTCTATTGATTGAAAAGAAAAGTCTTCTCCAAGATAAGACATCCTATTTTCATCTGATTGTTTTCTTTTGGTTTGTAGGCAAATCAAAATATCGTGAGGAATATTGTCTGTTGACTCAATATAATGAACATCATTGGTTGCTACGAGGGGTACATTGAGTTCACGCCCTAGCTCAATCAACTGATCATTGACTATTTGACATTGAGGAATGCTGGGATGATGTTGCAATTCTAAATAAAAATTATCTGCACCGAAAAGATCTTGATATTGTTTGATTAGTTTGCGAGCTTGATTAAGATCTTGATTAATAATCTTCTTTGGTATTTCTCCTTGTAGACAAGCAGTCAGGGCAATGATGCCCTCATGATATTTTTCTAATAATTCCCAATCAATCCGCGGTTTATAATAATAACCCTCAAGATGAGCAATCGAGATCAGCTTCATCAAATTTTTATAACCCTGATTGTTCTTAGCTAAGAGGACCAGGTGATAGGGTTTCTCGTCAATTTTTGGCCTTTTTTGTGTATGACCATTAGGCGCGACATAGGCTTCGACACCAATAATTGGCTTTAAACCAGCTTTTGTAAATTTTTGATAAAATTCAACAACACCGTACATGGTACCATGATCAGTCAGGGCCATGCCGGGCATTTTTAATTCTTGGCACTTGGTCACAAAATCATCGATCTTTCCCAGACCGTCGAGCAATGAATAGTGACTATGAACATGGAGGTGGACAAATGACACAACTATTTTATTACTTGATAAGTATCGTTCAAATTTACCAGCAAAACTATCAATAAAAAATTGGGCATAACCCAATTTTTATATTTTTTTAAAACAACTTCTTATTTAGCCTTTTTTGATTTGCTGGCAGTTTTTGTTTTGCTTTTTTTATTAACATAATTGGTTAAACCCTTGATACCCTCAAAGACCATTGGGATATAAGAGGTAGCCTGTTGCATTTTATTTTTTGCTTCTGCAAAAAAATTATTGATATTAACAGTCATCTTGGAAACTTGATCCATAGTTTCAGCAACGCACCTCATGATTGAGACCATATAATAAATAAACCAGCAGATAAAAACTGTCAACCAGAGCACACAGAAAGCGATGACAATATTTAGTAAATCCCTTGATGTTTCGAGCATATGTTTCAGGTTAATTTTATTTTATTATAACACAGAATTTAGATTATCAAAAGCAATAGACAAAAGACGCTATTTAGGGTAAAATATTATTAGATGGACGACCAACCAGAACAATTTTCAGGCCTAAATGATAAGCAATTGAAATATGCTTATTGGTTTATTTTGCGCAAGAAGCAGTTTAAGAAAATAGGTATTATTACCTTTATTGTTTTTGATGTCCTGATGTTAGTTATCGCCATTTGGGGTTTGATTAGTTATCTTAGTAATTATCAGGAGTTTAATCAGTTGACACAAGAAGCGCCTGCCTATATTGATTGGCAAACATATCATCAGACTCATCAACCAGTGGCGATTCAGGCTGGCATTGTCAATATGGTAGCAGTGGCTGACAATAAATATGATTTGGGTGCGAAGATCACGAATAATAATGAAGATTGGGGAGTGGCGCATCTGACTTATCAGTTCTTATTGGCTGGTGGTGATACCACAGTTGTTCAGGACACTTTCTTATTGCCCAATAGTGAGAAGTATTTATTAGCTTTTGGGGTGGTAACTACTGGACGGTCTGCTAGTTTACAAATTTTGAAGATTGATTGGGTGCGGATTAAGCCAAGCGATGCTTGGTCAGAAGTTGATATTCGAACTGACAATGTTACTTATCATTCAGGTCGAGAGCTAGATGATCGCAATGCTGTTGGTGGTTGGGTTGAATGGCAAGCAATTAATCGTTCTTTGGATAGTTTTTGGGATGTTGGCTGGCAAGTCATTGCTCTGTCAGGCACCAAAGAGGTTGGCTACAATTATTTACAAACCAATTCACTAAATAGTTGGGAAGAACAGGATCTTTCAGTCAATTGGTTGCATAGCATTTCTCGGGTGACTGACGTGATTATCATTCCGGAGATTAATATCTTTGATCCAGCAGTAATCAAGAAATAATGTGGACAAATATTTCAATATGGTTAAAGAAACTTGACTGGCTATTATTACTTAATATTTTTTTTCTAATTTTATTTTCAATTTCGGCTTTATATAGTCTTAATACGCAGCAATCTTTTTCTGAGGTAAATCTTTATTTGCGTCAGCTTTTGTTTGTACTAGTTGGCTTTGGTTTGATTTTTCTTTTGTCTTTTTTTGATTATCATTGGCTGAAGAATTATTATAAAATTATTTTACTGATTATTTTTATTTTACTATTAGCTGTCCTTTTTTTCGCTGAACCAATTCGTGGGATGACTGGTTGGCTAGAATTTGGGGGACAGACATTTCAGCCCTCTGAACTTGCTAAGATTGCGATCGTGGTTTTTCTGGCAAAGTATTTTTCGGAGAAAGACAATGGGATTGATAGTTGGAAACATATTTTGGTTACCGGTGGTGTGGTTTTAGCACTGACTATTTTGGTGGCAAAACAGCCTGATTTTGGATCAGCAGCTATTATTTTTATGACCTGGCTGGTTTTTTTATTTTTTACCAAGATTAGTCGTAAATATTTTATTGGTGTCATTGTGGTGATTTTGATTTTAAGTGTTTTTGTCTGGTCTTTTGTTTTAGAGGACTATCAGCAAGCACGCTTATCATCTTTTATGCAACCAGAGCAAGATTTATTGGGTCAGGGATATAATGTCCAGCAGTCGATCATCGCTGTTGGCTCTGGACAAATATTGGGACGCGGTTTGGGTTTGGGACCACAGAGTCAACTCA
This sequence comes from Candidatus Komeilibacteria bacterium CG_4_10_14_0_8_um_filter_37_78, assembly GCA_002785295.1. GTDB lineage: Bacteria > Patescibacteriota > Patescibacteriia > UBA1558 > UBA1558 > UBA1558. Next base: position 1,688 of record PFMC01000006.1, on the reverse strand, counting down.
ATTTTTTACCAGAGCAATATTCAGACTTTATTTTTGCCGTGATTGCAGAAAGTTTGGGTCTGTGGGGCAGTTTACTATTGATTAGTTTATATCTAATCTTGTTTTTGCGATTATTACTGATGGCTAGAAATATGGGAGATGCTTTTGGGGCTTGGTTGGTGATTGGTTTTGTTATTTATTTTAGTTTACAGGTGGTGATCAATATTGGTATGGCTATTGGTTTAGCGCCGGTAACTGGTATTACTTTACCTTTTGTCAGCTATGGTGGCAGTTCCCTGTTGACTAGCTTTTTAGTGATTGGGATTATCCAAAGTATTATTATTAAGCGTAAAGAGAAGTTATTTAGTTAAAATGGTATTTACTGCAGAAAAATTTGTGTCCTCTCCAGATAGTGAAGCAGAATCTTTGAATGACAAACAGCAGGACTTGGAAAAAGAACAGACAAAAGAGTCTGTAGATTTGCTGTTGCAGCAACAAGAATTATTCACCAAGATAGAGAGCCTAGCAGATGGTCTTCCTAGGGATGAAATGCTGAAGGTAATTAGCCGCTTATTTGAGCACTCTTTGAGTGATGGTTTGAATATGGCTGAGACCTTGCATCTGACACCAACTGAGATTATCCAGATGATCAGCAATCCTCGGTTTTATCTTAAACATAAGGATTTTTGTCTTGATCTTAGAGGACATTTGAAAAATGGTGAAGAACGCGCACACAGTAAAGATCAATTAGAAGGAATTATAAAGAACTATGAATATTTTAACCAACAGTTAGAAGATAATAAATATACCGAGCTATTAGAGCTGGCAGAGATAGACAAGCCGAAAGAAACCAGTGCTAAGACCACAATTAAAGAGATGGATAATATCTTTGCTGAGTTTTTAAAGCTCAGAGAATTTAAAGGGTCAGAAGCGATTTATCATCAGATAGAAGCAACAAACCAAGAAGCAGCAGATAGGCATTTACGTAAATTACAAAGGGCTTTAGAAAAGAATTATTATACTGGGACTGTCTTGAAAAGGATTTTTGATCTGGCCGTAGCCAGTGATGCTCACTTTGTTGAACAGAGAGCTATTATTGAATATAGTCAAAGCAAAACCCTACAAGAAAGTTATCGAGACTTTCAAACTTATCATCGCTTATTACTGAAAGGTAATGCTCCGCAAAAAGAGATAGCTTTGGCTTTTATGAAAGAGCAAGGAGTGGATAATGATTTAGTGCAAGCTTTAGAGCATCAAAATTTGATTAGTTCAGATACTTTGAGACAGATTAGGGATTCTTTAAAGATGGATGATAATATTTGGGATAAAAGATTTGATTATGCTGCTTATAAACTACCAAATATTTCTACGAAACATGAAAATTCTATGATCCAGGGAGCTTTGATCAAGGAGCTTAATGATGATTTAAAGAAAGTTGAGGTTAGAGAAAAAGAACATTCTTATTTAGAGAAATTTGAAACTAAAACACTTGATTATTTTGAGCAGCTCATTCAAGAAAAAGAAGGTAAAAGCTCTATTGCCCTAGGCCTGGCTGGTCTTGATTCACCTCAAGCCTGGGCAATGCGTGAGCAGTTTATTAAAGAAAATGTTAGTAAAGGTATGATTGCCCTAGGCCTGGCTGGTCTTGATTCACCCCGTGCCTGGGCAATGCGTGAGCAGTTTATTAAAGAAAATGTTGATAAAGGCTT
>PFMC01000021.1 GCA_002785295.1 Candidatus Komeilibacteria bacterium CG_4_10_14_0_8_um_filter_37_78 | reverse complement strand
GCCAAAGTAAAAGCATCCTGCATTGACCATTGTCGAGTCTGATGTTCAACTTTGATAAAACGATCAAGCGGCTCACCACCGATACGATCAACTGGCGAATGACTGCTTTTCAAATCTGGATACTGTACTTCTAATTCGCGCAGTTCTTGGATTAAAGAGTCATAAACACTGTCGTCAACTTCTGGCGCATCCAGGACATAATATTTGTAACACAAATCATCAATTTGCTTAGTCAATTTGTCTATTCTTTTTTTTACTGATTGCTTATCCATCTTACCAAGTTACTGATTTAGCAATATCACCTTCAGAAAAAATCACAAAATTATAAAGCCCATAAGTTGGCACGATAATCGGCATTCTGACAGTCATCACTTGACTAGCATACTTACTTTTGCCGGTTGGATATTCACCCGTAGAGCGCAAGACATATTCACCAGGAATGGCTTGTGGTGTTGGATCCACTGCCTGATCATAAGCTTTGATTGTCACATTAGTCAAATCACCATCTAGTGTCCTTAATCGTACCTTATACAAAGCTGATGACGATAAAGTAATATGGTGTTCCTCGACATCACCAGCAACAATCGTCTCAATCTGTGCTTGTGGTGTTTGCAATTGCCCGGTAGCACTCCAAGAAACCCAGGAAATGTGTAGTGTAATATCTTCCGTATTGGAACCATCATTAATAATATCTAAACGACCAATAGCCAATGGTTCTTGTTCTTGATTGGGATCATACATATTGAGCTGATATTCGATATTTTCATAAAGATCTACCACGATCTCATCTTGCCCATTGATAGTCGAAAGATCATAATGTGATTGCAAAGTTTGTCCTGCTGTCAGATCCAAAGAATCTGTTGTTGGCGCGTCTATTCCATATTGTTTTAAGGCAATCTCACCTGGATAGTCAGTTTGTCTAATTCGATAAAGATTTTTTTCTATCCCAGCTTCAGCTGCATAAAAAGCGGCAATTGAATAATCTATGCTAGCAGACTGATTGATAATATTAATCACCAAGGTACCAGTACCCATCGCTGCTGCTAAAATAGTCGCCATAATCATTACTGCAATCAGCAGGATGGTTCCCTGGTTATTGTTTTGTAATTTTTCTTTAACGTGCATAATAACGGGATGAAATAGCTGTTTGATAACGAATCAACTTATATTGATCAAGGTCAGGTGTCAAAGACTGCGTCGTCATACCAAGATAAACCATTGGTTGTTGATCTGGGCCATCTAGTAAATAGGGGTCAGTGCTAGGGCTAATATAAATCTTCATTTGCATCACGGCAATGTCATCAGGTGTGATATCAAACCATTCACTACTACTGGCCGATCTTCTGATTTGAATCTTACTATTCTGTAATCTGAATTGAATATCATTGCCATCACTATCTGCCAAAGCAATCACAGCAAGAGCGTTTGTCTCTTGATTTAATAGTTCATCATTATCATAAAATGTATAATTAACTCTATTGTTCCTAATCTCCCGAGCCATTACTTCCACCACATAACGAGTATCTGCTTGTAGTTTTTCTGAATTGGCTAGTCTTTTTTGTGCCCGATTTGTATTAACAAAAATACCAACCATACTAGTAATAGTCATCACAAAAATAGCAGAAACTACTAACATTTCCAGTAATGTAAACCCTTGTTGATTTTTTTTCTCTTGCCCTAACATCTTTTTTAACTTTTAACTTTTCAATTTTAAATTATCTTTAGCGCCACGCAAACAACCGATCTTCAATCACCACCTGACGAATATCGCCATTACCCGCTCGCCATTGGACTTTGGCGGTCACAGCCAAGCCAACTCGATCACTTTGACCACTACATGCTTGATCAACAACATCCAAATCATTTGTACAAATATCCCTAACCTCAATATTACGACTAAAACCAGAATCTGTGCCACCCTCTTCTTCATGATTAAAAGTAGAGGTGTGTAAATATAACTTACAGGCAGGACCACAAGTAGCTATCTCTGCTGCCGGAGCCAAACTATACGAACCACCGGTTTCGTCTGCTACAAAATCAACAATGAAGTAAGCTGGCGCAGCATCACCATCAAAATCAAAATCATCATCCCAAGGATCATTGGCTAGCCAGTTTGAGTCCCGCATATTACGCACTGCTTCCAAAGCTTCCCGAGCCAAATTTGAGGCAATCAATCTTTTTTCACCGTAATTTGCTGCTGTCAAATTATAAGAAGTCAAAATTAAAACAGCCACAATACCAATCAACATAATGGCAATAGCTACAATCACTTCCATAAAACCCTGCCCCTGATTATCCTTAATAATTTTCATTCTAAATAAAAATTAACTTGCCCTGAAATAGGGGTAATCTCGATCACTCCCTTTTTATTGGCCACCTTATTATGATAAATTTCTAATCTGAGCACCTGAGCACTCAAATCTACTATTGATTCACCAATAATGGTCTTGAAAGTGATCATTGAAGACCGTGGTAAAAAGGTCAAATAAGCATCCGCGTCACTACCCTCTGTAGTGATCAAAATATTACTAAAATCACTAGCCAAAGTAACACTTTCCAAAAGAACATCATCTTGATCCAAAACACCATAATTCATCGCTGTGTCACTATAAATTGCATAAGTTGTACTACCATTACTAAATTTAACACCAAAACCACCAATGCCCATCTCCGTACTAGTACCATTATAATTGTAAGTTGAACCAGTCAAAGCTAAAGTTTGCAACTTTCGAATATCACTAGCAATTTTTTGTGTTTCCAGTCTTAAATCATTGGATGATTCTGCTGTGCGGAAATTAACAGTCACCATCAAGAACAAACTCATAAAAACACCAATGGAGACTATTAGCTCCATGATCGTAAACCCTCTACTTTTTC
>PFMC01000044.1 GCA_002785295.1 Candidatus Komeilibacteria bacterium CG_4_10_14_0_8_um_filter_37_78 | reverse complement strand
CGCAACTTATCGCAATAGTGATAGTAGTAATGGTTATCTAGTATCAACTATTGGTTGTGAAGCTGATGATCAGAGTTGTGATGCTAATCGGATTGTGCGCGTGACGAGAGATCGTGAATGCGCGGAGTGGATTCAGTGTCAGTCTAGTAGTAAAGCTACACAAATGGATGGTATAACGAAGGAGTATTGTTATGATCTGGGACGTTGTACAGAATTGTCACTTAATGGCAGCACTTGTGTGAACTGGCTAGAAAAGGACGCCCAAGTGATTACGGACACTGTTTATCAGAATAGAGATATTGGTTGGTCAGGCAAAGAATATAGTGGTTATTCATTGTTTAATAGATATAATATTGAAGATTTATTAGCCAAAACAAAGTCTCAAGGCAATAGTAATATCTTGGTCTTGAGTCGTGAAGATAATGATAGTTCAGGTATTGATGGAACTGGATTGAAGATTGAGCCAACTTGTCGTCTTTTCCCTGATGCAGAGGCGCCATATGCAACAACTGGCCTTAATGTTGTCTTTGATGATGATGGTAATATTGTAGAAAGACCATTGGAGATGACGCAAGCTAATTTCTGTTATCAAGGCGAAGATTGTGAGTGTGATTATCAAAAGGTGACTTATTCGGGTGGCGAAGCCAGATATTATGATCTTAAATATTCTGGCGTACCACAAACCTTGTCCTATCCTGGTTATGATTTAGATGATCTGACTGATGACTATTCTTCATATTTAACGGGGATCAATAAATATAAAGGTTTTTGGGGTTTTTGTTTGGAACCCGATTATTCGCGACGAATATCAGGCTATGTTGATCCAAATTATCAAGCCAATTCAGCAGCTGCTTATCCTTGTACAACTTGGATGCCATTGGATATTTTGAGTGGTGAGTATAATCCATCAGCTGTTGATATTGAGGCTGATTTGGGAATTGACTTTGATAGTTTATATTATTGTAGTCAGGCTGAAGGTAATTATCCTTATACTGGAGAGCAGGTAATATCAACCTCATTTAATTTAGGGACTAATGCGGTGGAGAGTCAGAAAAATGCAGGTGGTAGCTCTTGGTTCTCTAATAGTTGTGGTTTGTTGAACAATATTGATAATAATTTTCCACAAAACAATACGGACTATCCTGATAATACTACTATGGCGATTTGCGCTGTTGATCATAATATGAACTTAAACATGCCTGATAGGTTTATCACCTCTATTAGTGGGGAGGAATTATTTGATTTCTGGGTATATCCTAGTCTAGCAATAGATGAAGTACGATATACTATTATGACTAGTGGTGGTTATTTTACTTCCCAAGACAATATTATAGGGTATCAAAATACGGCACCAGATAATTTGCCATATTTACCACGATTACCAGAGTATTATTGTTCGGAAGGACAAAGCTGTGGTGATGGATCACCAATAGTTACGGTTGATAGTACTAATGAGGTGATTTGTGATGGTAGCGTTCATAGTGATTTATGTAAAGTGGGAGAATCAAAGATTTGGATTAGAATATTTGCAGTGCCAAATTATATAGTTCCTGGAGATAGTATGATATTTCCAATGGGAGATGATGGTGCTTGGTGGGAAGGCATAAGAGGATTGACTCAAAATCCGAACATAGTTTATTTAGTAAACGCAGATGAATTTTTTGAGTCTGGATTTGGTACTTATTCAGAGGGTCTGTTGATGTCTTTTATTGTCGGATTTGATGATGATGGTAATTCATCAAGATATGAGATTGTTTTATCGCAGGAACATGAGGGTAGTAATTATAATGTTTTGAGTGGATTTTTATATAATATCACTGTTGATCACTACAATATGGATACAACAGACACAGAACTGTGTACAGAGTTTGTGCGAGTTGAATCACCTAAGTTCAATAATTTCATCTATGAAACAAGTGAAAATTTTATGCCTCAAGGACAATATAATGATTGGTATGGCATCAGTGAATTAAGCGGAATTCAGAATTTGAATAATTATAATAATGCGATATCTGTAGAACCTGTGGTAGACAATTATATTAGTCACAATGCTGGTACACCATATTCTGTGTTTGGTGATGATAGTGAGATTAGTAAATATAGCTGGTGTGTTGGGGGCGATTCTATTTGTCAGACTGCTAGTGGTCAGCAAGCCTGTTATGCTGGCGGCGGAAGGTGTTATGGCCTTGACATGGAAACACCAGAAGCTACAAAAAATATAATTAATACAAATAGCCTCTCACAGGTATATGGATATTTACAAAATATTTTTGCTAAGTTAGTTAGTAAGTTTACTTGGGGTGATGGTAGTTATACTGAAACATCATTCAACAATACTTATAATGTCACTAATGATGGCGAAGTGATGCAAGTTAAAGAAGTTGTTTGGGATGAGTCTTCATTGCAAAATATTGAGGGTAATGACGGCATTACCATTAATAATCAACAAAGCGGGGATATTGTTTATAATGGTAATTCTTTTAATACAACTCTGAAGTTTTACGCTTATAATGAGAGTGGTAACCAATTGCCATTGAAACATCTAGTCATTGATTGGGATGATAGTACTGCTCTGTTTGGGGCTGATAGTAATAATGTCCCAATAGATGTTGCTTTGAAGAATCATCAGCAGATTTGTGAAAACAGTTGTTTGACTAGTTTGGTTGATGATGGTGCATTTATTAGTGGACCTAATGGGTGGAGTGGTTTGGCATCTGCTGGTCTAGGTGATAGTGGTAGCGATAATTATTTAGGCGCACGCTTTAATGAGGGTGAAATGGTTACTTTGGAATTTAATTATACTAATAATAATAATGTCCCTTTACCAGTATATTGGTGCTATGACGCAGAAGATTGCAGTCAAGAGGATAGTAATGGCTATGAGAATCAAGGACAAACACAAGTTTATCCAACTCTTAACTTTGCTGATTTGCCAGCTACTACTAGTGGGACATATAAAAGTTCGATGATCATCACCAGTGAAATGATCAATGGTTGTTATAATATTAATAATCCGAGTGGTTATTGTTTGAAAGACTTGGCTTTGGGTCATTTGCAGTCAGCACAAGAAGTGACTATTGATATTATTGGTTTGTATTTTGGTTGTCGTACAAATAATGATTGTCAATATACCAAATTTGGCGGGGATAGCCTGGGAGAGTGTCAGCCAACAGATGTTGGTGATGATTTGAATTATTGTGTGGATGATGTTGGTGGTGGTATTGGCTATTTCAGCTTTAACCATACTTATATTTGTGATGATCCAATTGAACAATATCTTGGACAAGAGGCTTGTGTTTATACGCCAAAAGTTTATGTTGAAGATAGTTGGGGTTGGTGTAGTGAGGGATATGGTGAATCGGAATGTTCTATTACGGATAATAGCGGGTTAGGATGGATAAATTATAATGGTAGTATAATTCTAACCCCATAATCTAAATATGAAAACCCCATCATCGAGTTTATTCGATGATGGGGTTTTTTTAATACTATACAGGAAACCCTGCCAGTAGGAAGGCTTTAGAAGCTAAAGCCTGACGGATGGCAGGGATGAATGCAGAACTGGTGATAATGATATTTATATTGATAATTCTGGCTGGGTTCTACATCAAGGAAGTATTATATTAACTCCATAATTTAATTAATATGAAAACCCCGTTACCAAGCTTAGCTCGACAACGGGGTTTTTTTATTTTAGCAAGGTCATTTTTCCAGTGATGATTTGATCATCAGTAACCAAACGCGACAAATAAACACCATTACTCAAATCATTAGTAGACCACTGAACATAATGGGTTCCAGGAGCTTGCCAATCATTGAGCAGAGTAATGATTTGTTTGCCGTTTAAGTCATAGATGGTCAACTTGACAGCAGTGGCTTGAGTCAGTGTATAGCTGATTGTGGTCAGTGGATTGAACGGGTTTGGATAATTATTCAAACTGATCTCAACTGGCAAGGTTGAAGTGTCATTGCTCAGCGGCATTTGATTGCTCCAGTAAATGCCACTGGAAGAGCCTTCTGGACCAAACCAAGGATTACCAATTGCCCAACAAACATTATTGCCCAAAGGATAGATATCATTAATGGTAGTATTAATACCAGTTGATATCGTCTCCCACGTTTGACCACTATCTTCGCTAAGGTATATCTCAGTACCAATGAAAGAGTATACCTCTGTCTCAGATATTACTTCAATGCCTTTGGCGCCTTGCGAAAGTGGTGAGGGAATCTCAAACCAAGAAAGACCACCATCAATGGTTTTGAGCATGGCATTGCTAACCGCAACATAACCAATCTGGCAATTAATCATTTGGATTTCATGTGCATAATAATACTCTTCACCTTGATTAACTATTATCCAGTCAGATCCTCTGTTTGTAGTATAGAGTATGGTTTGGAAGGCACCTGAGACAAAAGCATGGTTTTCATCGACATAACTGATTGAATGTAATTGAGGAGTATTTTCAGGAGCAGTTTGTTCTACCCAGGTTTCACCACCATTAAGCTACCACCCTTAGGGTCACCCTAAGGGTGGTTGACAGGAAATAATAGATGAATTACTATAAAAACAGTTATATATAGGTCGCTTTTTTAACAAGTAACCTATTTTTTTTATGGTCACAAAAAAACGTAATATACGACCTGAAAACTATTATCATGTGTATAATAGGGCTGTTAGTAGGAATAAGTTGTTTATTAATGAAGAGGATTACTATTTTTGGCAGAAAAAAGCTTGTGAATTAAGAGAACTAACTAAAGTATCGATTTTGGCTTGGTCATATTTGCCAACCCATTATCATTATTTATTGAAGGAGCCTGATTATAGCACTATTCAGAGTTGTCAATTTAAAGGACCGGTTGAATCTTCAATTTCACAATTTATATCGCGAATAGAGAATTCTTATACAAAATATTTACATCAGAAATATGATCATTCTGGCGTTATATTTCAGGGAGTATACAAATCAATAAATATAGATAATGATGAGTATCTACAATATCTTATTTATTATATTAATTTGAATCCACTGAAGCACAGAATTGTTGATAATATAGATGATTGGTCGGCAAGCTCTCACCATGATTATCTTAACCAGACAAAGAATAAGATTGTTGATAATGACGACCTTATAAGTTTTGATGATTATAAATTAAATTATAATGAATATCTAAGTAATTATAAGAAACTTCAGAATAAAATTATGAAGTATTTACCTTAACAACCCACCCTTAGGGTCACCCTAAGGGTGGGTTGTGAGAAACAGCTAAATTTAGTATAATAAAGTTAGATTATACGATTTTTTGGATGAAAAAAAATCTAATTTCTTTATTTAAACAAAGACTATTTCAAAAACCAGCTTGGAAAAAGGGTGTGTTTGTTTTAGTACTCGTTTTATTGATTAGTGCTGTGATGCCTTTAGCTGCTCACGCAGATACGGAGAGTTTTTTAGCTGGCATTTTTACCACACTTGTCGGATTTATCATTTCCATTATTGGTGATTTGATCACTCTAGTATTAGCTGTTTTGATCAATGTTGCTCGATTTAATGATTTTATCAATGCTCCAGCAGTAGTGGTTGGTTGGGTCTTGGTGCGTGATATTTGTAATATGTTTTTTATTGTCTCGATGCTGATGATTTCAGTTGGGACAGTTCTTGGCATCCAATCTTTCCATTACAAAAATTGGCTGAAGAAGATTATTATCATGGCGATCTTGGTTAATTTTTCTCGCACTATTTGCGGTCTTTTGATCGATGCTTCACAGATAGTTATGTTGACTTTTATCTCAGCAGCAGACAAAGCTATGGCCGTAGGATTTGTGGAGGCTTTTGGTATTAATAAATTAACATCTTTAGCAACACACGTTAATGAAGCAGGACAAGTAGATACAGATGGTATAGGAGTTTTGTTTGCTGGTGTTTTTGCGATCATTGCCGCAACTATTTTATTGCTAGTTTTGTTATCTGTTGTGGTGATGTTAGCTTATCGTATTGTCATATTGTGGGTGTTGGTCGTTTTTTCACCAGTTTATTTTACTTTACAAGCTATTCCCAAGGCAGATAGCAAGGCCGGAATTTGGTGGAGTAAGTTTAGTGAACAATTGGTCGCTGGTCCTGTTGTGGCCTTCTTTATTTGGTTGACGCTCTCCGTAGTTTCTCAGAATAATGGTAATTTTACAACGCTCAATGCGAACGATGTTGATCCTAATCTGATTGGTAGTCAAGTATCAAACGCACCTTATATTTTAAATTATATTTTAGGTATTTCAATGTTATTGATCGGCCTTAATGCAGCCAAGACCATGGGTGGTGCTGCTGGCGCCTTGGCTGGTAAGACTTTTAGCAAAGCCAAGGGTATGGGTTGGAAAGGAATCAAAGGTGTAAAGAGTGGAGCTAGCTTTGTAAAGGATAAAGTCTTGTATTCTGAAAAAAAGAAGAAAGAAATGGAAGCTAAGACCCAATCAAAGGGCGGATTATTTGGTACTGGTGGTATGTTGGGATTACAAGGATTAAGAAATGCCAGAAAATTGGATAAGCTGGGTGGTCGGGAAAAATCACGAGCCACAACAGCTGGCAAAGTCTTAAAGAAAGTTGGTTTGGATGGAGAAAAAACCATTGGTGTTTTGTATAATAAAGACAAAGATAGAGAAAATAAAGCAAAAAATAGGTTTTATAGTAGTATTGATCCTGCTGCAGAAAGTTCTGCAGAAGCTGAGTGGACAGCCAAGGGTACGCCAAGGACTGATTTTGAAGAAAAATTAAAACGTCAACAGGTTAATGCACCACAAAAAGCAAGAGATGAATATATTAATAATTTTGTAAATAATCATCCAGATAAGGCGATTATAGGCAATAATGCAAAAGCTAAGAAAGAAGCAAAGAAGAATTGGAAAGATATGTCTGCGGCTGATCAACAGAAGGAGATTAAGGGTTATGAAGATGTTAATTGGAGAAATGAAAAATTAGATCCAGTTAAGACAAAACAAGCTTTTATTGATAGTAAGAAAAAAGAGGAAAGAGCAAAGAATGAATATCAACCAACCTTAGGGACAAGATTGAATCCGATGTCGCCTATTTATGGCTATGCCAAGAAACAAAGTGAAAACATGGCAAGAGCAGATCGTGTTAGAGAGAAAGTAAAGCTTGATCCAAGTACTTTTAGAAGTTCACAGGTATTAGATGAAATCAAAGATGTTAATGATGGTGCGGCTAAAAGGATAATTGGTAGAATGGATCAACCAGAACTTGATACCTTGTCAAAATATTTAGATGATCAAGTTAATAATCAAAACCTTAGTCCAGCGGCAAAAAAGAAAGCCCAAGAGAATAAAGATGGTTTTTGGATGGCGACAAAACATGTAGCAGAGAATAGTCCTGGTAGTGGGGCACAAAGTTTTTTTGCAGCAGCTGACACTGATAATATCATGATCAAGCAGGGTGCTGATGGCGGCTTTAAGTCCATCGCTGAAGTGGAAGTCAAGAAATCAACCAAAGATTATTTATCAGATATCAGTGAAGAGAAGATCAATAATACAAATACAGAACTCCAAAACGAGATTGTCA
>PFMC01000027.1 GCA_002785295.1 Candidatus Komeilibacteria bacterium CG_4_10_14_0_8_um_filter_37_78 | reverse complement strand
GTTAATTTTTAGCTATGAGTTGAGAAACTCTCATTTTAGGCTAATCTTACCACTGCTTTTAGGTTTTCCACCACACTAATTATTATAGAGCCATTTTAAGTTGACTTATTAGTGAAAAATTAGTATTATATTAGTAAGTTTTTGTTAAAATTTTTTATGTCTATAAAAAAATATTTATTTTTTTTGGCTGTATTTACAATTATCGCTTGGATTTTGTGGGCGATGGTCATTACCTATATTGACCCCAGTACTAGCTCATCATTAGCGAGGAGTCTTTTTTATATCACTTTCTTTTTCAGTCTGTTGGGGACTTTTACGATCATTGGTTATCTGCTGAGAGTGATGGCAGCACATCAGGAGCCAACAAAGTTTCGTATCAATATTTCTTTACGGCAAGGTACACTATTCGCCTTATTAATCAACATTTCATTGGCTTTGAAGGCGGCAGATAAATTAAGTTGGGTTACAATATTGATTGCTTTAGTTATTTTGTCATTAATAGAATTTTTATTTCTCTCAATCAGTACCAAGAAAATCAATGGATAAAATATTAGAAAAATTAAAGAAACAAGCCCTTGATGAGTTTACTAAGATCAAGAATAGTCAGGAATTGGAAGATTTGCGGATTAAATATCTAGGGCGTAATGGTGAGTTAACTAAACTTTTGAAAGAGTTGAAGGACTTGGCTGAGGAAGAAAAACCAAGAGTGGGTAAGCTGGCCAATGAAGTAAAACTGGCTTTAGCTGAAAAGCTTGATGATTTGTCATTGCACTTACAGGGCAAGGCAAAAAACAGCATTGCTCAAGCAACTGATTTGACTTTGCCAGGACAACCAGTCAAGACAGGGTCACTTCATCCCAACACGATCATTCAATATGAATTGGAAGATGTTTTTAAAGCCCTTGGTTTTAGAGTATTAGAAGGACCAGATATTGAATCAGAATATTACAATTTTGAAGCTTTAAATATTCCAGATGATCATCCGGCGCGTGATATGCAAGATACTTTTTGGTTGACATCAGGGGAAGTTTTAAAGACTCACACATCAGCAATGCAGGTACGAGCGATGGAAAAATATGGTGCTCCATTGAGAGCAATTTTTCCTGGGCGTTGTTTTCGTTATGAAGCAACTGACGCTTCGCATGATTCTACTTTTTATCAACTGGAAGGTTTGATGATTGATCAGAACATTTCTATTGCCAATCTGATTGCAGTAATGAAAGAGCTGCTCAAAGGGGTTTTTGGTAAAGAAGTAAAGGTTAGGCAAAGACCCGGCTATTTCCCATTTGTGGAGCCTGGTTTTGAACTCGATATCAATTGTTTGATTTGTGGTGGTAAAGGATGTTCAGTTTGCAAACAAACAGGCTGGCTTGAGCTACTGCCTTGTGGACTTGTTCATCCCAATGTGATCAAGGCTGGTGGTCTTGATCCAGAGAAATACAATGGTTTTGCTTTTGGTTTAGGTTTAACTAGGCTAGTGATGATGAAATATGGTATTGATGATATCCGCTTATTGCAAAGCGGAGATTTACGTTTTCTTAAACAGTTTTAATATGAATAAATACTTAAAATTATTTTTCTTACTGATATTAATATTTATTGGGTTTTCTTTTACCGGGACCAGTGTTTTGAGTATGGATAATCAACATTTGGGTAAAATTTATCTTCAGGTAGAATCTCATGGTGAAGCTTGGTATGTTAATCCGGTTGATGGTAAAAGAATTTATTTAATGGATGGTGCTACAGCTTATTCTTTGATGAGAGATTTGGGTTTGGGTATTACGGACGATGATTTGAACAAAATACCGATTGGACTTGAGGACAGGTTTGTTGAATTAGATAGTGATAGCGATGGTTTATCTGATAGATTGGAAGAAGCTTTAAAATCAGATCCGAACAACGCAGATACAGATGGTGATGGTTTCTTGGATGGAATTGAAGTGAAAAATGGTTACAATCCACTTGGTAGTGGCAGACAATTAATTAATAATAGTCTATCAAATAAATTGTCTGGGAAGATATTATTACAGGTAGAGTCAAAGGGAGAGGCCTGGTATATTAATCCTGCTGACGGAAAGAGATATTATATGAGTGGCGGGGACTCTGCATATCAGATTATGAGATACTTAGGTGTTGGTATCACTAATAATGATTTAGCTAAAATTCAGATAGTAGAAGTAATTGGAGAAAATAATCAAATTGTTGGTGTAATTGAAAATGTTCTTACCCAAGATGAATTGGCGATAGTTAACTTGTTTGATAGTTATATGGCGGCAAATAAAGAAGGTGATTTAGATGCAATGCTTGGATTAACCTATTATGGTCAGGTGGGTGATTTGTATTTAAATATGATATATGATAATGATCAAGAGAAAGTGTTAGAATTAAAGGTAACATTAAGAAATATGAAGAAGGATATTGTATCAGGTATAGAATATGAAATTGACGAAATTGAGATTGAAGATAATACAGCAATCATTGCAGTGAATTCGACTAAGAATCAGCATATTAAGGAAGTTAGATATTTTTATTTTATAAATGATGAAGATACGTGGAAGATGAATCAATTCGGTTTATATCATCCACCAGATATTGTTGTTGAAAATTTTTCAGAGTGTAATGCTTATTGTGAACAAAACAACTATAATCCAGGAGAAAATTTTACTAATGAAGAAAGTGGGGAATGTTATTGTATGCATGAAGTGCCAGAGCTTGAAGATTTAAGTTATTTAGAAGTCGAAGAGTGTGAGGTTAAAGGTAGTTTATCTCAATGGTCTTGCTATCTATCTTATGCTGAATCAGCTAAAAATGAAGATTATTGTAAAAAGATAAACAGCGTAACAGTAAGCAAAAGTTGTTATGAAGAGGTAGCTTTAGAAAAGAACGATATGTCAATATGTCGATTTTTATGGGATGATAGTGTTTGTTTATCTCAATTTGAGTAATATATAATTTTAATATGCAAATATCCCTTAATTGGTTAAAACAATACATTGACCTACCAAAAGATCTTGATCCACAAGACATGGCTTTGAAATTGACGATGTCTACCGTGGAAGTAGAAGAAGTGATTGATTTAAGCACAAATTATAGTAATATCATTGTCGGGCAGATAAAGGAGATTGTTGATCATCCTGATGCTGATAAACTCAAAGTTTGTCAGGTTGATATTGGTCAAGAGGCGCGGGTCAGTATTGTTTGTGGTGGTTCAAATTTAAAAGAAAAAATGTATTGTGTAGTTGCTTTACCTGGCGCCTTGGTTCGTTGGCATGGTGAGGGAGATCCTGTAAAGTTGGCCGAAGCAAAAATTCGAGGAGTCAATAGTCATGGTATGATTTGCGCCGCATCAGAAGTTGGTTTGGGTCATTTATTTGAGATGGCTGACGAAGCAACAATTGTTGATCTCGGGGAAGGTGAGTGGCAATCAGGACAAGCAATAGCCAAAGCTCTAAAGATTGATGATCTTGTTTTAGAGATAGATAATAAGTCATTGACTCATCGTCCAGATTTGTGGTCACACTACGGTATGGCTCGGGAAGTAGCCGCTATTTTGCAGCTACCATTGAAGCCTCTGGAGACGCCCACTATTAAGGGGGTGGATAAATATCAACTGAAAGTCAAAGTAGAAGACATTGTTCTTTGTCCTCGTTATCAAGCTTTAGTGATAGACAATATCATTGTACAGGAATCACCAATGTGGTTACAAAATTATTTAGAAGTGATTGGCACTAGACCAATTAATAATATCGTGGATATCACAAATTATGTTTTATTTAGTCTGGGTCAGCCATTGCATGCATTTGATGCAACGAAGATAGCTGGTGACAAGATTATCGTTCGTCTGGCAAAGAATAAAGAAAAAATAGTAACACTGGATGGTGAAGAAAGAGGATTAGATGAAAAAAACTTGGTGATTGTTGATAGTGACAAACCAATTGCCATTGCTGGTATTATGGGAGGATCAAATTCAGAAGTTACTGACAAGACAAAGCGGATTGTGATTGAGTCAGCAAATTTCAATGCTTCAAATATTAGACGCAGTTCTGGTAGTCTGGGTTTACGAACTGAAGCCTCAATTCGTTTTGAAAAAAGTTTAGATCCAAATTTAACAGAATTGGCCATGTTTCAGACCGTTAAATTGATTAAGGAATGTTGTCCAGAAGCGATTATTGCCTCCAAGGTTTATGATGAAAAAAATTATAAAGATGATATCAAAACAATCAAGTTTTCATATGACTGGTTAATTGCTCAAGTTGGTACCAAGATTGAAAAATCAGAAGTTATCAAAATATTAGAAGCCCTGCAATTCGCAGTAAAGAATAAGGGTGATCAGTTTGAGGTGTTGGCGCCGAGTTGGCGAGCGACTAAGGATATTTCTTTACCAGAGGATATTGTTGAAGAAGTGGCCAGGATTTACGGCTATGATCGAATTCCAGATGATTTGCCGACCATTAAGATGAGTCAGACAAAGATTGATTTGGAAAAACAGAGTGAAAGGATAGTAAAACAGCTATTTGCAGCAACTTTTGGTTTTAATGAGGTGTATAATTATTCTTGGCAGAGTGAAGATTTATTAGCAGCTTTGAAATTGCAGACCAGCAATTGTTGGGAATTAAAGAACTATTTGTCACCTGAACAACGTTATCTCAGAACGAGCTTATTACCAAATTTGCTGAAGAATTTGGCAGACAATTTACGTTGGTATAAAAAAATCAAGATTTTCGAGCTTGGTCGGGTCTATTTGAAAGAAGATGGTAAGTATGCACTTGATCAGACGGGAAAAAAACAACTAGCTTATCAACCAAAATATTTAAGCTGTTTGATTGCTGATAATAATATCAACGATGTCTTTTCTTATGCCAAGGGATTGTTAGCTCACTTAGCTAAGGTGTTGAACATTGATTTACGGTTTAAGGAAATAAAGACACATGATTATTTGATACCCGGTCAGGCGCTGGCGATTTATGCGCAAGATGAACTTCTCGGACATTTTGGTGTGGTTAATTTGGCGATTAGTAGCAAGTTTGACTATCATAGTTTGGTGGGTCTAGTTGAAATAGACTTCTCAGCCATGATAAAATATATAGTAGATAAAAAAAGTTATCAGCCCTTGCCAAAATATCCGGTAGTGGTGAAAGATTTTTCTGTTATTTTATCCAATGATGTTAAATGGCAAGAGCTGCAAGAGGAACTATTAAGAGCTAGCAAGTATATTACCAGTATTGAATTGTTTGATCGTTATCATGATCGACAGAATAAAGAGTTCTCAATTGCTTTTCATGTTAATATTTATAATCCGGACAAAACTTTTACTACAGTTGAAATTAAAAAAATTACAGATAAATTACAAGAAATAATAATCAACAAATTTAAATTAACTATTAAACAATAATTTATATGAAAGAGATTGTTAAAATAGACATAGTGGCTATGGCCAAGGTGTGTGCTTTGATCATCGGTGGTGTTTATCTATTGATTGGCATCATTGCAAATTTAGGCGTTTTGATTTTTGGACTAGATTCTTTTGCTAGTCTTGACTTCTTAGGATTTGGTTCTGGTATCATTGCTACTATTTTAGTCAGTATCATTATTGGTTTTGTGGTCTTTGTGGTTGGTTTGATTGGTGGTTTGCTTTACAATTTTATTGCTTACTATTTTGGTGGCTTTGTGGTACTATTTGAAGATCGAACAGTGGTTGAACAAAGATTGAGAGAGGCAAGAGCAGCAAAATCAGCCTTGCGACAAGAACGCACGAGGCTAAAAAGTGAGAAGAAAATGATGATTGAACATGGCCGGAAGCAACAGAAATCAGAGGCTATTTTAAATAATCAAAGAGATAATAGCGATAATAAAGACAGTTTTTAGGGTTTATATTTGACGAGTTTTTTACCTAATCCATCTCGTTTGACGGGATGGATTTTTACTTGATTTATGCTACTAAATGTGCTATCATAATAGCATAAAAACAAGCCTAAAATAGGCTAGAAACAGCTATTATTGAACTTCTATTAATAATTATTTTTTTTGACTAAAATAAGGCTATGATACCAAAAGATACTTCCAAAATACAAGCAAAAAAAGTCACCTCTATCGCTGCTAATAAAGCAGCGAATGCCGGTGGTTATACAGCAAAAAATATTACTGTTTTAGAGGGTCTAGATCCAGTCCGTAAAAGGCCAGGTATGTATATTGGCAATACAGCGGTTGAGGGATTGCATCATTTGATTTGGGAAGCAGTGGATAATGCTATTGATGAAGCAATGGCTGGTTTTTGTGATCGTGTAGAAATTTGTTTATTACCAAATGGCAAAGTGTCAGTTGAAGATAATGGTCGTGGCATTCCAGTTGATAAACATAAAATTACCAAAAAGAGTGCTTTGGAAACAGTAATGAGTACTTTGCATGCTGGTGGTAAATTTGGTGATGGTGGTTATAAGGTGTCTGGCGGTTTGCATGGTGTTGGTATTTCAGTGGTCAATGCTTTATCTAGTTGGATGAAGACCGAGATCAAACGTGACGGTAAGATTTGGACACAGGAATATAGTGAAGGTAAACCAAAGGGCAGTGTCAAAGCAATTGGTACTAGTAAAGACAGTGGTACTAAACAAACCTGGCAACCAGACGCAACAATATTTACTGTGACAGAGTTTGATTGGCAGACGATTATTGATCATCTAAGACAGCAAGCCTATCTGACCAAGGGCATCCGGATTGTAGTGAAGGATTTGTGTGGTGAAAAAGAAAAGAGTCATAGTTTTTATTTTGATGGTGGTATTGCTTCGTATGTCAGGCATTTGAATCGCAACAATGAAATCAAACAAGAAACTGTATTTTATCTTGATAAGGCAATGGATAGTGATGTTCAAGTAGAAATTGCTTTACAGTATGTGGCAGAATTCAGAGAGTCAGTATTTTCTTTTGCTAATAATATTCATACTGTTGAGGGTGGTATGCATATCATGGGTTTTCGTAGCGCTTTGACGCGTACCTTAAATGCTTATGCCCGCAATAATAATTTTCTTAAAGAAAAAGATGACAATCTTTCTGGTGAAGATGTGCGTGAAGGTTTGACAGCAATCATTTCTGTTAAATTGCCAGATCCACAATTTGAAGGCCAGACCAAGGCTAAACTTGGTAATGCTGAGGTGAGAACTGCAGTAGAGTCTGCCTTTAATGATTATTTTTCAAGTTTTCTTGAAGAGCATCCCAGAGATGCTAAAGAAATATTGGGTAAGTGTTTATTAGCGGCACAAGCCAGAAAGGCTGCTCGTTCTGCCCGTGATACTATTTTAAGAAAAGGAGCTTTGGATGGTATGACCTTGCCCGGTAAACTGGCTGATTGCACCTCTCGTAAGGCTGAAAATGCCGAGATTTTCATTGTTGAGGGCGATTCTGCTGGTGGTAGTGCTAAACAAGGACGCAACCGTATGTTTCAGGCTATTTTGCCACTGAGAGGTAAAATTTTAAATGTAGAAAGAGCACGGATAGATCGGATGCTAGCTAATAATGAAATTAAGTCATTGATCATTGCTATGGGCGCTGGTTTTGGTGAAGATTTTGAGATTGAGAAGCTTCGTTATAGTAAAATCATTATCATGACTGATGCCGATGTTGATGGTGCACATATCCGAACTTTGTTATTGACTCTATTTTATCGCTATTTTCCAGATATCATTACCAATGGTAATTTGTATGTTGCTCAGCCACCACTTTATAGTTTAAAAAAGGGTAAAGTGATGGAGTATGTTTATCGAGAAGAAGAGTTGGAGCCAATGCTTGAAGAAATGGGTGCAGAAGTTAAGAAAGCCACAAAAGGAAAAGATCCGGTCAAGAATGAAGAGGAAGAACAAGAAGAGGGTGATGAAGCTGGCATTGGTGTGGGCGAAAAAGTTGGTAAGGTCAGTATTCAAAGATATAAAGGCTTGGGTGAGATGAACCCTGGGCAACTTTGGGAGACCACTATGAATCCGGAAACAAGAATTTTAAAACAAGTTACTATTCAAGATGTAGCAAGAGCTGATGAAATATTTGAGATTTTGATGGGTGGCGAAGTTGCGCCGCGTAAGAAATTTATTCAGACACGTGCTAAGTCAGTGAAGAATTTGGATATTTAATTTATAGATAGTGTCCCGGTCGCTTGCAGTGACCGGGACGTTTTGATTTTAAGAAGCTCAACTCCTTGAAAGGAGTTGAGCTTCTTGCTGTGTAAGTTTATTTTAAGCTATCAGGCAGCGTACCACCTCGTAAAACAAATTCTTCAAGTAATTGGTCAACCATTTCTTGATTATTCTGTAGTTGATAGTAATGTGCTAAATTTAAATAAGCATCAAAATAATTTGGATTAAGCTCAATAGTTTTGTGCCAGTATTGTGCTGCTTGTTCATTATTACCAGTCTTAGCATAGAGCAGGCCTAGGTTGAAATGAACATTATCATAATAAGGATTGATCTGTAGTTCGGCAAAATATGCTTGTTCAGCGGCAGCATAGCGACCAAGTTTTTCATAGATCAAACCAATATTATTATGAGTCAAAGGTTCACTAGGATTGATTTCTAAAGTTTTTTCCCATTGTCTGAGTGCTTTTTCATAGTTTCCATCTAGATAATACATCGCACCAAGATTGTTTCTATTAAACGATGAAGATGGTGAATTAACTACGGCATCACTCCAAAAGGTTATTTTGTCCTGATAAACTTTGGCATGAGTAATATTTATAGCTGAGAATAAGATAATTATAAAAAGAGAGATACTGGTGCTAGTCAGTTTCCAGTTAATATTTTTGGGTATCGGGATTCTGATTTGCCAAAGAATTAAAATAAAACCAAGTAAAGAAGTATACACCCTATGTTCTGAGAAGTCTGCCAAAGAAGACAGTGGTCTGATAAATGATGGCAAAAGGAAGAGCAAGAACCAAGCAAAACCAAATAAGACATAGCGCCAGTTTGTTTTTTTAGAATAAATTAGTAAAGCAATTGTTCCAGTAATGGCTATTAATCCATAAATCATTGGCATATCAGCCAGATAAGGAAAAACTGATAAGTTAAAAGGAAAAATTATTTTGCCAATATAAGGAATAATGGCGGGTGCATTTTCAGACAATGATTGCCAGATATTATAATTTTCACTCATGGTGCTATCGATCATCGCTGATCTTAAAAATAGCCAGGGGATAGTTATTAATATATACGGAATACCAATAAGCCAATATTTTTTAGTAAATAATTTTTCTCTTTTAACTAAGAATAAAAAAGCTAAGCAAAGAAAGGGGAAGACAATGGCTGTTTCTTTGGTGAATAGACTAATAGCGTAAAAACCGAGGAACCACCAATACCATTTATATTTATTACTTTCGAGCCAGTGTAAGAAAAATAAAAATCCCGCCATAATGAAAATTGCCATCAACGGATCATTACGTCCTGGTAACCAAGCAATGGCTTGCAAATTGATCGGGTGAACAGTAAAAAGAAGGGTAAACAAGGCAGCCAACTTCTGTGAAAGTTTTAATTTGATTAGGATTAGATAGATTAAACAGGCTGTTAATAAGTGCAGCAGGATATCTGTCAGATGAAAGAAAAATAGCGAATCTTGACCAAATTGTGCATCGATGATAAAACTAATAGTCAGTAGTGGACGATAGTAAAGCTCTGCGCCATGTGGATCATGAAAAGCACCATCTAAAAATGCTTGGGGAATATAGGATAGATTAGCAATTTTATAGAAATTATCCTTGATCAAAACATTATCATCTAGATAATGATAATCGCAAAAGAGAGTTGGTGTATAAATTAGAAAACCGATGATGACAATCCATAGCAGCGGACGCCACCAAGATGCAAATAAGTATTGATAAATTTTATTAATAATATTTAGCATGTATCAATTTTACTCTTTTAACTTAAATAGTAAAAGACTACTATTTTTTATTTGTGCTTCATTGGTTAGTGGTTCTTGCCAGTGACCATAAATGTCACGATCTCTAACAAAGCCACCAATTAATTCATAATCATTATTTATTAGACTGTGCAAATGATCAATAAAGTTTGTTGGCACATCTTCTTCCCAAAGACCATTAGCTGGCAACTGGGAATAAACTATCACTTTCGGTTTATCACTTTCCAAAGCATCAATAGCTTGTTGCTGATGCTTGTCTCTTAATGGAGTGTCAATCAGTAGAGCAAAGGTAATAATAAATCTATTAACACTTAATCGCTTACTATAATAATAGATTTGGGGCTCTGAAGCAGCTACAAAAATTTTGTCATCTGGGTTGGTCAATTCAGCAACTTTATCGGCAACAACTTGTGATTCTAAAAATGGTTCGCCCCCTCCATAGATCCAAAGATTAAGATCTTTGGGTTTTAAGAAATACTGTTGTTGGACTGGCCAAAGAATGATTACCATAATAGTGCCGACTACAATGACTTTTATAATTCTTTGCCATTCATAGTTAAGCTGTTTTATCTTTTGGTAATTTAGTAGCCTCACAATTCCTCCAGTTGCAATTAAAATCCACCATGGCATCAGTAGTAGATAGTAATGACCAATTGGACTGGTAAAGACAGAAAGAATAGATAGTAGGATTAGTATTAAATAAAACCACCAGTTTTTGATTCTCATTAAAGCCGCAAAGCCTGTAATAATAAATAGTACCCACCAATTTGTCCAAAAAAGTGTCAGGTGTCGGGGTGGTGCCCATGATAAATATTGATTCATTTGGGCAGCATAATAAGAATTGAAAATAATCACAAATTCCCAAAAGTATTTAAAGGTGCCAGTGAAGATGAAGTAGCTTAAAGCAAGAAAAACTGTAATCATACCAGCCAAGCCAATAAATAATATTTTTTGTAAAAGGAGTTTTAGATTTTTTTTATCCTGATAATATTGGATCAACCAAATAGTAAAAATGAAAATTAATGGCAAAAGGGCAATTGGTTTATAAAGAAGGGCAATGGCTGCGGCTATGCCAGCTAAAATCCAGGGCCATTTTTTTTCACTTTTTTGATAATAAACATATAAGGCCAATACAATAGTTAAAAATAAAAGCATGAATTTTTCTGTATTAGCAGATAGGGCGGTGATGTGTGGTAGCGAGAGCATCGGTATGGCCAACCAAGCGGTTATTAGTGATGCGCGATTGCCATATTGTCGGCGGGCAATCAAAGCTAACAAAACAATGGTTAATGCTGTGGCTATGAAGCTTAATAGTCTTGGTGGCCACAAAGCATCAGGATTGATCTGTTGAGCTAGCCAATAGGTGTAGATAATCATTGGTGGTTTTTGTAGAAAGGAGTTTTCATAGGGGGCCAGTCCTTGATCCAGCAGCCAAGCAGAATAAGCATACTCACCCTCATCTCTTTCCCAGGGCATATTAAAGCTATTCCAATAAGTGATAGTCAAAAGAAAACAAATGCTAATAATTGCTAGGATGGTCCAAATATTTATCTTTAGTTTAGATATTTTCATTTTTTAACTTCAGCAATAATAACTACCTCACATCCAATCAAATGATTTTTTAGTTTTTTTTGTAACCAAAAGATTGGACGCCACCAAATAATCTTTTCAAATATTTTTGTCAAAATGCCTTGATCCCAAGCGCTATCATGCGAGCTTTTGATAGTTTTGTCTTCATTGTTTTCAAGTATTATTTTTTGGGGGATTATTCTAGTGTAGACTCTGCGGATTAACCAAAACACTGGCCAAGTAAAATCCCAAATAGCTAATGTTTTAAAACCAGCAGTATTTATTAATTCAATAATTTCTGGAATTTCATAACGCCTAAGATGGCCATAAAAGTTATCATCCCAACGCCATTCATCTTTTAGAATAGGAACGGAGATAATAACTTTGCCATCGGCGTTCAAGTTTTTTCTTATCTTTAAGAGGACTTCTAGGTCATTGGGAATATGTTCTAGAACATCGCAAAGAAAAACAGTATTAAACATACTGTCAATTTCTAAGATATTTTTTTGTTGAACTATAATATGAGGATAGTGTTTTAATCTAATTTTGGTTTGTTCGACGGCGGTAGTTGATAAATCAATAGCTTGGCCAGACCATTCTTTGGCGGCAAAGTGTTCGGCAATGTCACCTTGACCACAGCCAGCATCTAAAAAAGGTCCCTGAGCATGATATTCAGAGACCATCTGGTCTATCAGTTCAATAAGATAATTTTTTAGTGGCTTGAAATTTGCCATTACTTTTTGAATATAAACTTAATTGCTTCCCAGACAGTGCCTAGCCCATATTCAATGCTTCTTTTTAGGTTGATACTTGAAGCTTCATGGAAATAGCGCACTGGTACAGGAATGTCTCCAATTTTGAATTCATTTTTGACCATCGCAAACATCATTTGACTATCAAAAACAAAATCATCAGAAAAAGAATGAAAGTCTATTTTTTCTAAAACTTTTCGATGGTAAGCACGCATCCCGGTGTGCCATTCAGATAAATTGTGTCCAGTGACAATATTTTCCAGCAAAGAAAGGAGTCTATTAAAAATGTATTTATATCTTGGCATACCGCCAGCTAAAGCTTCTTTACGTGATCTAATGCGTGAGCCCAGCATGACATCAAAATAACCATCACGAATAAACTCCACAAAGTATTTGATCAGCTTGGGATCATACTGGTAGTCAGGATGAAGCATAATGACAATATCTGCACCATGATCAAGCGCTGTTTGGTAGCAAGTCTTTTGATTACCACCATAACCGAGGTTTTTTTGATGGCGGATGGTTGTTAGTCCCAATTCTTGAGCTAATTGAAAAGTTTCATCATTACTAAAATCATCGACTAGAATTATTTCATCAGCCCAGCCTTCTGGAATATCTGCTACAGTTTGTTTTAAGGTTTTTGCTGCATTGTAGGCAGGTAAAACCACGATGGTTTTTGGCATAAATAAAAAAAAGAATCTGTACCTATTTTAGCACAAATTGTTGAAAAGTTAGAGGCTAAGCCTCTATATAGAGGCTTAGCCTCTAACAATGGAGTTAATATTTGTTAGAAAATAAGACTACTTAGTTTCTAGAATCTAACGCAACAGCGTTGTTAATTAATTGATTAAATACTTGATAGGGTTTTTGAAAACCTAGAGCCTGTCTTGGAC
>PFMC01000023.1 GCA_002785295.1 Candidatus Komeilibacteria bacterium CG_4_10_14_0_8_um_filter_37_78 | reverse complement strand
TTCTCATAATAACAGTTTAACATACTTGCAGTATGTTAAACCATCCATCCCTGCCATCCGTCAGGCTTTAGCTTCTAAAGCCTTCCTACTGGCAGAGTTTCCTGTATAGTATTAAAAGTGGGGAGGTATATAAAAATACCTCCCCTATTTTTTTACTAAAAATGTTACATAATCTTCCCTTGCGCCTATATAGTCATGATGATAATCTTCTACCACTGAAAAAACACTCTTAAGTAATTTGACAGTGCTTGAGTATTCAACGGCAATCTGAGGCTTATCTATTTCCAGATACTTTACATTTTCATGAGTAACTGGAGTAATAAGAACAAATACTGAATCTTCTTTCATTGAAGATTTAATTTTTTTCAAGAATTTTTCCTTATCATTTATAAAAGTATAAGTAAAAACACATATAAAAATATCTGCTTCTAAATCCAAAGTAATATCATTCAAATCTTGGTTTATAAGTTTAATATTATTAAAATCAGAATCATCAATATCATTCTGTAAGGCGCTTAATGCCACTTCTGAAAAGTCTACTCCCACCACATCAAAGCCCATACGAGCAAATTGAAAGACTGACCTTGATGTACCACATCCTAAATCAATTATATTTTTCAAATTTGGGTTAATTTCCTTTTTTACCTTTTCTAAAAGCTTCTGAAAAAAAATATCATTCAATGGTTTGTATTTTGGCTTTGATTCAAAAATTTTATCCCATTTATTCATATAAACATACTTAATAATAGCTGCTATCAGTATAGCAAAAAACCATCCCAAAAGGAATGATTTTTTGATGGGGTCAGGCACTGTCGGGTCTTATAACAGTGCTCGAGGATAAAGAGTATATGGTTACTTTACGCGAAAAAATGAATAACATCAAGAAAGTTGTCAAGTTTTACAACTACGACCTCCTCCTAGCCAAAAAGTAAAACGTTGTTGCCCCTTGTCTGCCCTTGGGGCGAGCTTTGTCCCCTCGGTAGACCTTTGACACCCCTTGCGACTATAGCCCACCGGTTTGACGAAATTTGAGAGCCTAGAACGATTTGCTTAACTTCTTAAAAGTTAAGCAAATTGCACCGAGTCATAATTGCTTAACTAAAGACTCTCCTCGATCTCAACAGCGTCGTCCTCGTCCACGCCCAAATCTTCCACAATTTCTTGAACACGTTCGGTCGTGTCCTTATCAAGATCGTGACTTTCCATAAGCTCGGCTACTTCCTCGTCCGGAGCTTCTTCGGCAGGTTCTTCTTTAATTGGATCGTTGTCGTCTGACATATTATTTCTTTTTATTTTGGTATTCCAACAATTTCTCGGCTGGAGAAATACCACCAAGGACTTTGTGCGGAAAGTAATTCCAAGCGTCAGTTACGAGTTCGAGAACATTGCTTAATTCCGAAGCATCTCCGTCCCGATCAAACATGGCAACGACTTTCATCATGTCGTCATTATCTTCTTCGTGAAAAATGACATCTCGGATATGATCCAGAGTAAAATCGCTCTCGGTTTCTTTGAGTATATCCATGAGTTCCTGTTCAATCTCTTTCTGGCGTTCTAAAATTTGTTGTTTTGATTCGGTTTGCATAACTATTTATTTTTCTATATTTTCATCGGGATCAGAAAGCTCTGCAAATTTCGCTGACATCGTAGGATTCCCGCGCGTCAGTTTCTTGATGGTTAAATCTTCCGTTTTATTATTAGCTCTACGGAGATTGTTTTCCGATGATAAGAGGGCGTCTTTGGTTTTTTGGAGATGATCTATGGTTTTATCTATTTCTTCAATCGCGGTTTTGAATTTACGACTGGCAAGGTCATAATTTTTAGCAAATCCCTCTTTAAATTTATTTACATTATCTTCAAAGCTGGTGATGTCGATGTTCTGATTTCTTACTAAAACAAGCTCCGCTTTGTATTTAAGCGAGTTCATAGCCGCGTTGCGGAGCAGTGTTATTATAGGAATAAAAAATTGCGGACGGACAACATACATTTTTTGATATTTATGAGAAACATCAACAATGCCGGTGTTGTATAGTTCATTGTCAGCTTCTAGAAGCGTTACAAGCACGGCATACTCACACTTCTTCTCATTACGATCTTTATCAAGCTCGCGCAAAAAGTCCTCATTCTTTTTCTTGGTGGCAGTTTCGTCGCCTTCGTTTTTCATTTCAAACATAATAGAGATAATCTCATTGCCAGCCTCATCGCTTTCGCGATAAACATAATCACCCTTACTGCCAGTATTTATGTCATTGTCTTTTTCAAAATATGCGTTTTGAAAACCAGTTGTACGAAGCTTATTAAATTCGGTCTCGCAGTGTTGTTCAAGCGTTTCGCTAATCATTTTTGTTGAAAGCTTGACCTTCATATCCTTACGAAGAGCAATCTCTTCATCTTTCATCTTAATGATGTCGTCTTTCGTTTTGAGCTCAGTGGCATATTTTTCTTTTAATGATGTCTCGAGCAATTGTTTCTCGGTATCTTTACTTTTCAGCTCACCAGCAAGTACATCGCGTTCTTTCTCGATTTTATTAACCGCCTCGGTAACAGCAAGTTTTTTCTCAAGCTCTGCATTACTAATTTTTGATTTTACTTCAGATAGCTCAGCCTCTTTCTTAGCCTCAAGTTCAGTTAATTCGCGATCTTTGTTGGTCTTTAGTTCTGCTATTTCGGTATCTTTCTTTGCGAGATCTCTTTGTAGTGTATTGGTAATATTTGCTTCTGCGAGCTTGATAGCATTTTCTTTCTCTTTTTCTGCAATATCTAATCGCTGTCGCAATTCTTCCTCAAATTGATGATCTCGGACTTGTTTAACAATATCAGCAAAACCAGCCTCATCGACTTTGAAAACTTTTTTACAATTTGGGCATATAATTTCTTGCATATTGATTATTTAATTTTGTTATAATTTACCACCTGAAATATCAAAAAATCTTTCAAAGAAACTTGTTAATTTACTGAGAACGCTTTCACGTTTTTGAGTTCGTTCGCCGGTCGGAGAAAAACGAGATACAGGCGGTAAAACTTTGGTTATTGCCGTGCCAGTCGTTGCCACGCTTCCATCACGAAAAGAATTTCGTACAAACGCATAAGTTGCATCGTGATCCAGA
>PFMC01000028.1 GCA_002785295.1 Candidatus Komeilibacteria bacterium CG_4_10_14_0_8_um_filter_37_78 | reverse complement strand
TAAGATTTCGACATGATAAAATGTTTGAAAGCCCCCATGAATACTTAAGAATATGCTTGTGTATAAAACCATTTGCTTTATAGAACCCAACAAAAAAACACTCCAATTGAGTGTTTAGAAATTAACTCTACATAGATTGATTATTCATCGTCGTTCCACCCCTGCTCATAGTATTTTACGCCACTCAGTACTTTCTCAATAGCAGTTCGAATGTAGGGCACCATATTATCTGGTAAAGAATCGACGGGGCAGAACTTTATTTCCCCACATTTATCTGGTTCATTATTAACTAGCTCACCTTGCCACTTTCTACAGATCACATAAAATTGAATGAACTCTTGACCATTCCATTTACTATAACTATGGCAAACTGTCTTCATCTCTATATCCTTTGAATCAATATCTACATTTACTTCTTCCTTAGCTTCACGAATAATAGCCTCAGTAACTGTCTCTCCCCCATTCAAATGTCCAGCTACTACACTATACTGTCCATCTGAACTAATATTTTTTCTAAGAGATAATAAAATATCTTTATCCTTCATAAAGAAAATATGTACAGACGCTCTTAATGTAAATCGATCTTCAGTCATATGTGTTTATAAGCAATCCTTTGCTTTGAAGAAGTCTACTGCGGTTGGAGCAACCCCATCAATAATCTCTTTAGCCCTAGCTTGTCCAACAGCCTCAGTCAAACACTTTTCCATACTTGCATCAATTTCGGTGGGTAAAGATGCCGGATCTATACCTAAGCCTGATAAGGCTGCTGCCTGATCTGTATTTAATAAGGGATTGTCACTAACAGCATCGCCTGCAGCATCAGACACTATTGCGTGTGCTGGACTTTCCCCATTGAAATATTTCACGATACCCAATGGGTCTGCAAACCAGAAATAAGCTAAAGCAATAATTTCAATAACAAATAATACTTCAAAAAATATAAATAATCCCTTAAAAAATTTCTTCATTTATTTCAATAGTTATTTATTAGATAATCTTTTACTTTTAAAACCCATAATATCTGGATATGCTTTTGGTCCAAATAAGGCTGGATAAAAATTCTCTGTAGCTACTAACTTTTCTTTCTTAACCCAACCAAGAGTATCTCCTCTTTTAATTAAAGAGAAATTTCTAATATTCTTCATCTTAAATCCTCTTGGTTTGTCTACGGAACCATAAATAGAAAAGAAAGATGTCTTATTTTTTGCTTTGCTCTTTGAAACACCTTTAATCATACCTAAAGAAACCAAAACTTTCTTAATATCTCTCAAGCTTTTATTATATGTTGCTGGAGCATAATGATAGCCATATTCAAAAGCGAGTGCTGCTTTGTGATGATTTTCTAAAGCACCGTCTCCAAAGCCTTTAGGAAAATGAACAACCCTCAGCGGATTAATAGCTTTAATCAATTTATTTACTCCACTAGTATCTTTCTTTATAATAACTAAATCTTTTGTATTAGTTGAAGTTGAATGTAATGAAATTACAAAATCTACTGTCTGTAGTAGCGATTTCAATTCATATGCTATTTTCTCTTCCCTATTACCATTCTTCTTGCCAGGAAAAGATCTATTTAAATCTTGATCAAGAAAGCGCGTTCTCTTTCTTAAAGTTGCTTCATTAGCGACAACCAATAGCATCGCACCTTTAATAATATCCATATTCTTTAAAGCCTCAATCACCTTCTTACCAACGGTTTCTTCACCATGAACACAGCCAACAATAGCAATAGTTGGTTATCCTTCTCCTACTTTGATTGGTTTGATATATTTCATACGTGAATGAATTATATCAAATATCTAAGTTATTAGCGATAAAATCACAGTTGAATTAATAACTAATGCGTGCTATCATATAAAAACAATTGAATATAAATTATCAAGAGCATACGTGTGGGAACTGGCCCAATAAGCGTATCAGCAACCCTTAAACAATGACCTGTTTAAGAAGGTGCTAATTCCAGACCCAAATCAGAGAAAGATAAAAGGTCGATTTTATTATATCTTTATCCTGTTTGGGTAAAGATTTTTTAATACTAATATTATCACTATGAAACAACACCTGAATTTGTATCCCCTTTACACCCAGATAAAATCTGCGACCGAATAGCAGATACAATATTAGACGACTATTTAAAGCAAGACAAACATTCAAGAGTAGCTATTGAAGTGCTGGCTGGACATGGACAAATAAATATTATCGGTGAAGTAAGTTCAAAATCTAAGATTGACATTGAACGCTTAGTTAAAAATGTTTATGGCGTTAATAATGAAAAAATTAACATTAAACTAGTAGAACAAAGTATAGAAATAGCTAGAGGTGTAGATAGTGGTGGAGCTGGCGATCAAGGCATTATGATTGGCTATGCTTGTGACGAAAACAAAGAACTAGTACCGCAAGAGTATTATCTAGCTAGAGATTTATGTAAAAAAATATATTCTCATCATCCAGCAGATGGTAAAACGCAAATAACCATAGATAATAATAAAATAGTAGGTATTGTAGCTAGTTGGCAAGGAGTATCTACTGCCGACCTACATGAGATTGTCCGAAAATGGTATCAAAAGCAAAATTGTGCCAACGATATGATTATATGTTTAAATGAAGCAGGAGATTGGAATATCGGTGGTCTAGAAGCAGACACTGGACTGACAGGTAGAAAAATTGTAGTAGATAGCTATGGTCCTAGAGTTCCAGTGGGTGGTGGTTGCTTTTCCGGTAAAGATCCTAGCAAGGTGGATAGAAGTGGAGCATATCTTGCTAGAAATATTGCGGTAAATTATCTAAGAAAGCATTGTGCCAAGGAAGTCATTATAAAAATAGCCTACGCAATTGGAAAAAAAGAACCTATTATGATAACGGGTACAATTGATAATAATGAAATAAGTTTTGTAGGCAATATATGGAATCCGAAAAATATTATACAAAGCTTTGATCTGTACTCACCAATTTACAAACAAACAGCTGAGTGGGGCGCATTTGGAAATGGATTTAGTTGGGATAAATAAAAAAACAAGGTCTAAAAGAACCTTATCTATTAACTGGCAGGGGTGGAGGGAATTTGTCGCGCTACATCATTCGATGTGGCTTGTCCTGGGCAGCGGTAAACTTGGGCTCTATAATAATTAGTGTGGTGGAAAACCTAAAAGCAGTGGTAAGATTAGCCTAAAATGAGAGTTTCTCAACTCATAGCTAAAAATTAATACTGCT
>PFMC01000008.1 GCA_002785295.1 Candidatus Komeilibacteria bacterium CG_4_10_14_0_8_um_filter_37_78 | reverse complement strand
TGGTTATTTTTAGCTTAAAGTTGGGAAGCTTTATTTTATAGCTAATTTTACCACTATTTTTGATTTATCCACCACACTAAATGCTATAGAGCCAATAATAGTCGCATGCTAACCTATTGTTAATAATTGATTACTCTTATGTATCAAGCTTTAAACGGTGCAATCATCATCATTATTATGATTATGGCCATTCCTTGGCGATAGTTGCTTGATGTTTTTCACAAAAGTTAATTATTGCTTACTAGTAAGCGATTTTTTAAATATATAGTATAGTACATTAAAATCAAAACTAAGGAGGAGTTTGACATGAGTAGTTCGTTTTTTCATGAGGGCTTTGTCACGGATTTAATATTTCCACATCAGAGCTTGCCGGAGGACATTATGAGTGGTTATCAGGAGCGTTTGTTAGCTTATGGTGCTGGTTTAACTGGTAATCAAAAGCAGTGCTATGTTAAGTCCATGGCGATGTCTGACTTGATTTTGTTGATTTATGGAAAATATTTTCCAGTCAGAAATATCCTTGATGTTGAGCCAGTAGCACAAGCGATAGCTGCCAATAAGATTTTCCCATTCTTTTTTATTACGGATGGAAAAATAGTCGGTTCAACAGCAATTATTCCTGATCAAATCGGCGGTGCAGAATTTGGTCGGACCGTTGTTCATAGGGATTATTGGGGGCAAGGTATTGGTGATTTGCTTTTAAATGCTCGATTTACTTTTGCTCGTCTCTATGCTGAGGAATTAAAAATTAATTGGTTTTTCAGTCATGTGCGAGCAGCTAACAAACGTATTTTTGAGATTTGGATGCGTTCACCACACTATTTGTTTCCTGTTGGGATTGCCCCATACTATCATCTAGATGTTACTGAGTTTCTGGTAATTTTTGTTAGATACTTTAAGCGGATTGAGATGGTTCAGCATGTGGATTGTGCGGCAAGATTGAGACCTTTGGTACAAGCAGTCTGTAGCCAATTCAAAAATGTTGAGATACAATGGACGGGCGGCACGAACAAGACGGTTAGTAACCCTAGTGATTACTTTGGATACTTTACTAAAGCTTACATCAGTGATGATAGTTTTGATTTGGTAAAGATTCTTAGTCATCAGAATGAGTATGTTGAAGTGTGGTGCCCGGTAAATATTGTTGGGGCAAGTGAATATCAGCAGGAATTATTACGGGCTGGATTTATACCCAATGCTTTTTACCCCGCATTCAACGGTTATCCGGGTTATCTATCATTTGGTAGATTGGAGGCAGAATTGCCGATTCGAAGCGCTCATTTTCCTGATGGTTTTGATCAGACACAAGTGGGATTGGAGATTATGGGTAGTCATGCACAATTTTGTGAGAATAGAGTTGTTCATAATGACGATCCTTTTGTCTAAATAAAATGCGGCGACTTGCAAAGCAAGTCGCCGCACCATGAAATTTTAGATTTTATATATTGATTTTACAAGTATGTCTTTGTTAAAAGATTTAGAAACAATTGTTAATATCAGATCATTTACTAATGATCAAGAAGCTGTCAATAAAGTACAGAGTTATTTGTTCGAAAAGTTCAACGATGCTGGTTTTATTTGTGAACTATTTAAGGATTCTTTAGCTGGTGACTTATTAGTAGCGCGCAATGTTAATAAAAAGAATAAGCCACAGATATTATTATTGGGTCATGCGGATATTGTTCCGAATGAAGAGTTTAATGACTTCAAAACAGTCGATGATAAATGCTATGGCAATGGTGTGGCCGACATGAAGGCGGGTCTGATTGTCATTCTTGGTATTATGCAACAATTAAATAGTAACCTTTATAATATTACCTGTGTTATTTCACCTGACGAAGAATACGGATCGCTAGCACATCAAAAGAGGATGTATGAGATTTACAAAACCGTAGATTATGTTTTTGTTTTTGAGCCGGGTCTTGAAAACAATCAAGTTAGTTGGCCCAGTGGTCGGTGGTTAATAAATAA
The DNA here is from genome assembly GCA_002785295.1 of Candidatus Komeilibacteria bacterium CG_4_10_14_0_8_um_filter_37_78. GTDB lineage: Bacteria > Patescibacteriota > Patescibacteriia > UBA1558 > UBA1558 > UBA1558. The sequence goes on along the minus strand of PFMC01000008.1, from coordinate 12,324 downwards.
ACGTAAGGGCTTGGGTGAATTTTCAGTGAGCATTAAAGGACCGGGTGGTCATGCCGCAAATGAACTTAAGAATAGACAAAATGTTATTGAAGAGATGGCTTATAAGATTTTAGCGTGGCAAAAGTTAACTAACTTAGAGCGGGGAATCACAACAAATGTTGGATTAATAAAAGGCGGACAGGCAACAAATATTATTGCCCCTAATTGTGAGGCTGGGGTTGATATTAGAGCTATAACAAAGAGTGATTATCAAGAACTTATTAATAAGTGTAAAGAGATAGCTTTGCAGAATAAACTTGATGTGGAGAGTCAGTGGCAATTATTATTAGGCATTGCCCCTTTAGAACCAAATGCAAAAGCTGATAATTTGATGCAATTGGCTAAAGAATATTATTTTAAGAAAAATATTGAAGTGGTGGATAGCCTGCGCGGTGTTGGATCAGACGGTAATCAGGCAGGACAATTTGGCGCTGGTGTTTTGGATGGACTTGGTGGTGTGGGTGCAAATTTGCATCGACCAGATGAGTGGATTTATAAAGATTCTATTATCGAGTCAATCGATTTAGTCGTCGATGTGATTAAAAAGTTGTAATTGGAAATTAGTAAGAAACGCTTGATCTAGATAGAGATAATTTGCAAGCTTTGAACATTAAACCAAAGACTACCCACCCCCTGATTCATTGTGAATTAGGGAGTTTTTTTATTTGCAAAATAAAGCTAGAGGTTTTACCTTTTCGAAGAGGTTGAGCCTCTTGATTGATCAGTATTAGAAAAATCTGGCAGTACAGTTTTTTTTATTAGTAAAATATTGTATAATATAGCCATGACAGAAGTGATCAGTAAACTTAAAACAAAATTTGATATTTTCAATTTACCTGCTGATCGAAAAGAATTGGTAGAAAAAAATATCCGAGAAGAAGCTAAAGCTGACTTTGATTTTTTTGTACTCAGTGTTTTAGCTGGTATTATCGTTAGTCTTGGCTTGATCATTAATAGTGGGGCAGTAATCATCGGTGGTATGTTGGTTGCTCCATTGTTTTGGCCCATCCTAGCCATGGCCTTGGGGATTATTAAGGGCAGTGCACGGTTGATTCAAGAGTCATTTTTTACTGTTGCCAAAATATTGATACTTTTGCTATTTATTTCATATTTGATTGGCTTGATTTCACCAATCAATGAATTTAGTACAGAAGTTCTTAGTCGAACACAACCAACATTGTTTGAATTATTTATTGCTCTAGCAGCTGGTTTTGCTGGAGCTTTTATCATTTCTTATCCTAAACTAGCTCATGCTATTGCTGGCGTAGTTATTGCCGCTGCTTTAGTGCCACCAATTTGCGTGGTTGGTTTGTCTTTAGCTGAAAGAAACTTAGAAGCTGTTGGTGGTAGTTTATTATTATTTATTGCTAATTTGATCGCGGTGACTGTTTCGGCTGCTTTGTTTTTCTTATTGGCAAAGTTCAAAACACTTAGTTATAGTTCGAGCGCCGGTAATAAGAGAAAGAATTTATTGTGGTCTATCTCAACTTTGATTATTATTTGTATACCTTTGGTGATTATTACCAGTAATACAATTTTAGATTTTCAACGAATTAACCTGGTTAACAAAGTTATTAATATCAATATCCCAAATTCTGAGGTAGTAGAAACAAAAATCAACTCCATGGACGATATTTATTATATTCGGGCTACAATTAGAGCCAATCAAAATATCAGGCAATATAAAATGGACGAGATTAGTACTGAGTTAGCTCACGAACTGGGTAACTCTATCAATCTGAAAATTTTTATTATTCCAGTGATGGAGGGTGGTAAGTTTATTGAACAAGATATTATTTCTGTCCAGTAAAATTTTAAAAAAGCTAGAGACCGGGTCGCTTGTAGTGACCCGGTCTCTTTTATTAATCTTATCTGTCTTTATTTTGTAAAATTGTTATAATGAAATTATGAATCTTCAAATTCCAAAAGCAACAGAGCAGGCGAGTGAGGCCGTTAGTAATCTAACCTTTGCTTATCCGAGTTGGGATATCATAGTTATTTTGGTTTTTATTGCGATTGCTATTATCTACGCGATGTCTCTCGGTCGTCGCAAAGTATTAGTAGTTTTATTGACCACTTATATTTCACTAGTGATCGCTAATGCTTTACCATTTGTGGAGTCTTTGTTTGCTAGTACATTTTTGGATAAACTTTTTGTGATCAAAATAGTTCTATTTTTAGCTGTCTTTGCTATCTTATATTTATTTTTAAATAGGTCTGCTTTGCTTAGTTATGTGCGTGGCTCTTCCCCCCTATACACCCTTTACGCAAGTGGTGGCATTATCGGTTTTACAAACTGGTCTTTTGATCTCAATCATTATTTCTTTTGTGCCAGCAGAATTGGTGGCTAACTTATCATCTTTTACTCGCAATGCTTTTGCTTCTGAAATGGCCCAGTTTATCTGGATAGTTTTGCCAATATTGACCTTAGGATTAATAAAAAAACCTTCTAAAAAGCAATTAGAAGCTGAGGATGACGAAGAGTTTGAAAGTTGAATAGTTTAATGTTATTAAGTTATTAGGTAACAACTATCAACTAAAAACTAATTAACTATTTTTGAGGATTAATTTAAGATCACTGATCGTTTCAACTTTAACTAACTTTTGACGGAGCTCTTTGGCATTCGGTTGATTCTTAACATACCAAAGAAGGTGTTTGCGCATTTCAATCAGATTATTCTTACCTTTCATGGTAAGTTTTGCATGCTCCAAGATAATCTTTTTTATTTTTGGCCAGTCATAGCTAGAGACCCGGTCTCTAGAAAGAGACCAGGTCTCTTTCTTTAGCAAATCTTTAATCTCTTTAAATAACCACGGTCTACCCTGAACACCTTGAGCTAAACCAAGGCCATCAATATCTAATTTAGATATCACTTGCCTTGCAGCTTGAGGTGAATAAATACCACCATTAGCTAGTAAAATTCCCTTATATATTTTTCTAACTTTTTTTATTTGATCCCAACTAGCATCGCCAGAAAATCCTTGTTCAAAACTACGGCCATGGATCATGATGGCAGCTATTGGTAAATCTTTTACTTTGTTTACAAAGTCATAGGCTGTAGTTGTGCCTTTACTGTTTCTCATTTTAATCGAAACAGGTAAAGAAGTGGCATTGCAAGTGGCTTCTATGATCTTATAGGCTTTGTCTAGGTTGTTCATTAATGTAGCCCCACTTTCATTTTGGACCACCTTTTTAGCTGGACAACCAAAATTAATATCTATTCCAGTAAAACCTGCCTGCTCCACAATCTGAGCAGCTTTGGCGAATTGTTCTGGTTTAGAACCAAACAATTGTAAGATAACTGGTTGTTCTTTTTTATTGAATTTTAAATAGCTCAGTGTTTTTTGACCACCATAACAAAGACCTGCAGCTGAGACCATTTCAGTATAGACAATATCTGCTCCAAATTTCTTGCACAGCAAACGAAAGCTAGAATCAGTGATTCCAGCCATCGGTGCAAGTGCTAAAATTGGTCTATTTAGTTTTTGCCAACAGTTCTTTTTCATGATGTAGATATTATAGCACACATGTTTCTTTCCACCTTTTTCTAGAAAAGAAAGGGCCCCAGTCAATGTGACTGAGGCAGCCGTGTCTATTCTCCCCGTCATTCTGGCCTCTGGCCCGGTGGGAAGGAACGTAGTGACTGATAGAATCTAGATTCTATCGCTCCTCTCAACCGCTCCAGAATGACAAGAAAGCGCGAAACTAAAACCCCGTCGAGCTAAGCTCGACGGGACTTCTTGTTATTTCTTGGTAATTATATAACTATCAATATTATCTTCAATCAAATAACCTTTTTTTTCTAAATCCTTTCGCAATTGATCTGATTTATTCCAATCTTTAGCCACTTTTGCTTGCCAGCGCTCCTCAGCCAAAGTCTTAATCGCCGTAGGTATTTTAATAGTTTTAATTTTATCGAGCTTTAGCCCCAAGACTTTATCAAAGCTGAGAATAGTTGCTTTTTTGTCTGGTTCAGTCAGTTTTTGATCTTTAAGAATTTCCCAAACAAAAGCTAGTGCTTGAGGGGTGTTAAAATTATCATTAATTGCAGTGATGAATTTGTTTTGATAATCTTGGTTAATTTTACCTTTACCTTTTATTTGGCTGATTTGGTATTGTAGATTCTTAAAACCATTAGCCGCAGCCTGTAAAGCCTCCCATGAAAATAAAATTCTTTTGGCATAGTGTGTTTGTAAAACAAAATAGCGGAAAGCTAGGGGATCGATATTTTTTTCTAATAAAGAGTGGATAGTGATGAAGTCCCCAGAGGATTTAGACATTTTACCACTAGCTAAGTTAAGATGTTCAAGGTGAAGCCAAAAATTTGCTAAAGGTTTATTATAAGCAGCTTCTGATTGAGCAATTTCATTATTATGGTGGATGGGGATGTGTTCAATACCACCAGTGTGTAAGTCAAATGGTTGACCCAGGTTTTTGGTTGATATGACCGAGCATTCTAAATGCCAACCAGGAAAACCAATGCCCCATGGTGAGCGCCATTCCATATCCCGATTAACATTCTTGGGTGAGAATTTCCATAAAGCAAAGTCAGTTTTATTCTTTTTTTCACGATTCATTTCCACACGGGCACCTGTTTGAATATTGGTCAGATTGATTTTACCCAATTTACCATAGTCTTGATATTTACTGGTATCAAAATAGATGCCATCAGATGTTTGATAGGTGAATCCTTTCTGTTCTAGCAATTCAATCAATTTAATCTGTTCTTTGATACAAGAGGTGGCTTTGACATACTTTGTCGGTGGGATGGTATTGACTTGCTGGCAATCATGTTTAAAAGCAGCAGTATAGAATTTAGCAATGTCCCAAGCAGTTTTTCCTTCTCTTTGCTTAGCTTTTTCCATTTTATCTTCACCAAAGTCAGCATTAGAAGTGAGGTGTCCAACATCTGTCAAATTGATGATGTGTTTTACTTTGTAGCCATTATAAAGAAATGCTCTTTTGATGATGTCATTGACAATAAAGAAACGCATATTACCAATATGCGGATAATCATAGACAGTTGGTCCACAAGAATAAAAAGTCAGCCGTTTTGCTTTAATCGGCTTAAATTCTTCTTTACGTTTAGTAAGTGTATTGGTTAAATAAATTGGTTTCATTTTATAGCCACTTCTTTTTCTTAAAGACAATAGTCAGGGTCAGCAAGATGAAAGCCATGATGCCCAGGATCACCCAAAAGCCATAAACTCCTTTAACAAAAGGCATAAAGATCGCATTCATACCAAAGATAGAAGCAATCAGGTTGGCAGGGATGATCATGACTGAGATCACCGTCAAAAACTTCATAATATCATTTAGGCGAAAAGAAATTAGTGATTCATTGGTGCTGTGCAGTGCCTCAATCGTTTCTTTGAGATTGTTGAGAATATCCCAGATATCTTTGGTTTGTTCCAAAATATTAGAATAATAATTATTAATTGTTGTTGGTATGAAATATTTAGTATTTTTGTCAATCAATTTATGAATCACATTTTTGTGGGCTTGCATGATTTTACGGAAATTGACAATATTGCGTCTGACGATCAATATTTTCTTGACCATTTCTCTTTCATAACCTTTGAAAATTGCACTTTCCAAATGATCAATATCATCATTGAGGTGATCGAGCATTGGGAAGCAATATTCTTGTAAGCGATTCAAGATCTCATACATTAGCTTTGTTGGATTGCCAGTCATGAAGCGCTCGCGGACAATATCAGTCAATTGGCACTGTTCAAAGAATTTTTCAATCGGTGGCAATTTGTCCTTATTGACAGTGATCAAATATTCAGGTCCAATAAAAAAATTGACTTCAGCAGAGATGATCTTTTTTTCTTCAGGAATATAAATTGGGAAAGTCAAAATCATAAATAAATAATTACTGTATTCATCGAGCTTTGGTCTTTGACTAGGGGAGATGCAATCTTCTATGTCAAGAGGATGAAAGTCATATTCTTGGCGTAAATAATCAGCCTCTTCATTTTTAAAGTCGTTAAAGTTTATCCAGGTTAAACGGTTAGTCTTTATTTTTTTTACAGAACTCAACATTTTATTTTTCAATTATTTTGTAAAAACAATTAAATTATAACACAAAATTGACAAATCGATAATACTCTACTGTAATTATTCGTAAAAATTTGGTAGAATAGAGATATGGACAAAATAATACCAAATTTAGAAAAGCCGCCAGTCACACCAGCTAGGCCGGAAAGTGAAGGGTCTTTTAATATTGAAACAAAAACGGAGCAAACTGTTGAGACTAATAATGATCTACCAACAGCAAAACCAGTGTCTGATCAGGCAACAATTTCGACTCCAGAGTATGTCCCTCAAGACCAATTATTAGCTAAGGTAGAGGAGATATTAGCCAATGATTTGGGCGAATTTTATCTTGATTTAGATCCTGTCAAACAAGAAGAATTCAAACAAAAGGGTGAAGAGGCAGCTACTAAGATTAATGATCTTTTAAAACAGGCTAAAGTTCGAGCAAAAGAGATTATTAGGGTCATTACGGAGTGGTTGCGTATTGTCCCTGGGCTCAATGTGTTTTTTATTGAGCAGTCAGCAAAAATTAAGACAGATAAGATTTTATTGGAGAATAATAAAAATAAACCCCACAGTTAATTCGTTGATTTATCTATAGTGGGTAGAGGAATAAAAATGTTAGCATCTGAAATTACTTCAAGCGGTCTAAATATTTTGATTTTTTTGATAGTGACTATTATCTTGGTTATTTTAGTCGCTGTTTTTATTTATTTCCTGAAAAAATATATTCATGATCACAATGTTCTACCTGAAGATTGGCGTCCCATTGTTTTATTATTGACCTTACCCAAGCCAAACAAAGGTAAAGACGAGATCACTGCTCAAGAAGTGCAAAATACGATTGCCATGGCAGAGAATTTATTTGCTGCACTCGGTGGTTTAAAACCGCAACAGGGATGGAAAGCTTGGCTTTATGGACGTAGTGATATTTTTTCTTGTGAATTAGTCGCCAAGAATGGTGAAATAATTTTTTATGTAGTAACGCCAGAGGTCAATAAGCAGTTTGTTGAACATCAGATACAGGCGACTTATCCACATATTAATATTGAGCAAGTAGATGATTACAATATTTTCCAACCACAAGGTAAAGTTGGGGCTGCACTTTTGAAATTCAGAAGAGCATATATCTTCCCGATTAAAACATACCGAAAGCAAGATAGTGACCCATTAAACACGATTACCAATACTCTTAGCAAATTGCAAGATAATGAAGGAGCAGTGATCCAATTGACGATGCAGTCAGCCAATAAAGCTTGGCATGCCAAAGGAAGGAAGGTGGCTTCGATCATGCAACAAGGCAAGAAACTTGATGATGCTGTCAAGGCAGTTGGTTTTGGTTCAAAGTTTAGTAGGATGGTTGATATTGTTTGGCAATTAATGAAAACCTCAGACAAAAATGATGCAGCAAGCGCTACGCCGCATTATCAATTGTCACCATTGGAGCAGACCATGGTGCAGAGTCTAGAAGAGAAGACAGCTAAGGCTGGCTTGGACGTCAATCTTCGGATTATTGTTTCAGCCAATGATCAACACAGTGTTGATAATACTTTGGCCAATATCACCAATGCTTTTTCTCAGTTTAATATGTATGAATATGGCAATGCTTTTGTAGTTTATCATCCTGATAATGAAAAGAAACAAAGCAGGATTGTTTTTGATTCGATTCATCGTAATTTTAGTAGTCATGGTAGCTTGTTATTAAATACAGAAGAGTTGGTAAGTTTGTGGCATCTGCCATCAGCTAGTAATGAAACTCCAAATATTAGATGGTTGCAGGCACGTAAGGCAGCACCACCAATCAATTTACCAGATACGGGTGTTATTCTTGGGACTAGTGAATATCGTGGTATTAGTCGCGTGGTGAGAATGAAAAGAGCTGATCGTAGCCGCCATGTTTATATTATTGGCCAGACTGGTACTGGTAAGTCCACAATAATGAAAAATATGATGATTCAAGATATGGCAGCTGGTGAAGGGTGTTGTATTTTAGATCCGCATGGTGATTTTGCTCATGATATGCTTAAAAATATTCCAGCTGATCGTTTGGACGATGTGATATATTTTAATCCAGTGGATACAGAGAGGCCAATGGCTTTGAATATGTTGGAATATGAAAATCCTGAGCAGAAAACTTTTGTCGTTAATGAACTGTTGAGTATTTTTGATAAGCTCTATGATTTGAAGCAGACTGGTGGACCAATGTTTGAGCAGTATATGCGCAATGCTTTGGGATTGGTCATGGAAGATCCAGAGTCAGGGATGACCCTGATGGAAGTACCGAAAGTATTAGCCGATGTCGATTTCAGAAAATATAAATTGAGCAAGTGTCTTAATCCGACGATTAAAGATTTTTGGGAGAAAGAAGCAGAAAAGGCTGGTGGAGAAGCAGCCTTGGCTAATATGGTGCCTTATATCACCAGTAAACTCACACCTTTTATTGCCAATGATGTGATGCGACCAATCATTGCTCAGCAAAAGAGTAGTTTGAATTTTAGAAAGATTATGGATCAGAAGAAGATTTTGATCTGTAATTTGAGCAAGGGTAAACTCGGTGATATAAATGCTAGTCTTTTGGGGATGATCATTGTTGGTAAGATACTTTTGGCTTCTTTGTCTCGCGCTGATATTGAAGAAGAAAATAGGCAGGATTATTATCTATATTTGGATGAGTTTCAAAATTTTACGACTGATAGTATTGCTGTTATTTTATCTGAAGCCCGTAAGTATAAATTGAATTTGATCATGGCTCATCAGTTTTTGGGGCAGTTAACCAAAGGAGGAAATAGTTCAATTCGTGATGCTGTCTTTGGTAATGTTGGCACTACTATTGCCTACCGTGTTGGTGTTGATGATGCAGAAACTTTGGCTAAACAATTTGCACCAGTCTTTGATCAGTTTGATGTTGTCAATATTCCGCGCTTTACAGCCTATGTCAGATTGATGATTGACAATCAAGCACCCCCAGCTTTCAATGTTGTGATCAGTAAAGAGCCAGCTGGTGATCCACAAGTGATGGCCAAAGTGATTGAATTGTCTCGAATGAAGTATGGTCGTTTGCGATCAGAAATAGAACAAGAAATTCAAGCACGCGCAGATTTTGTTAATAATAGTACAGTGAAAAAAGTGGAAGCATTATCATAGCTGTGAATAAGTTTTTTTGTTAATTTTGGATTAAAGTGGTAGGTTTTCCACTTTTTTTATTTTTTGTCTCATATTTTCGGATAATTATAGAGTTTAACCTGTTTAGCTAATTGACAAAATGCGCTATAATATGTATATCAAATAAAAAATATAGTAATTTTTATTAATTGCTGTAAGTGTTGGGTCAAAATAAAAATTAAAACTAAAAAGATGTCCAATGAGGATGATCATAACAATGATAGCCCGTTAAATGGGAATCTTGATGAGCACGCTGTGCAAGGTATTCAGTTGACACTGGGTAAGATTGAAGATGAATTGCAAAAGATCAAGTTTGAGTTAGCAAAATCTGGTTTGATCAAAGGTAAGAGTGCTGATTTTCGATCTCAACTAAGTGAGCTTTCAGAAGATAGTGATGAAGGCGGTAAAGTGATTGAAGGGGTTTTTGATGGTCAGCAAATGATTGGACCGGATGGCAAAAAATATTCTATTCCAGCAAACTATGTTTCCAAGTCAAAATTAGTGGAAGGAGATATTTTGAAACTCCGCATCACTGATGATGGCGGTTTTGTTTATAAACAAATTGGTCCTGTTAATCGGGATCGTAAAGTTGGTAGACTAATCAAAGATGAAGAAGATAACTTTGCCGTGATGGTTGATAATCGGATGTTTAAAGTGATCTTGGCAGCGGTTACTTATTTTCACGGAGATGAAGGTGATGAAGCAGTCATTTTAGTGCCAAAAGATACAGAAAGTGAGTGGGCGGCGATTGAGAATGTGATTCGAAAATCTAGCCCAATTTAAGATATTATCTGACAAAAAAGTAGAGTTCTCGAGTGTTTTGAGCTCTACTTTTATTTTATCTGATTCTTTGTTACAATAGGTCTGCTTAAACTAAAGAAAATGCAAGCCAAAGACACTTTATACAACAAATATCGACCACAGAGCTTTGCTGATATAGTTGATCAGAATCACATCAAAGTTACTCTGCAAAATGAAATCGCTATTGATAAGTTGGCGCATGCTTATATTTTCACTGGACCCAGAGGGGTGGGCAAAACGACGATCGCTCGGATTTTGGCCAAGACTTTGAATTGTGAGAATAAAGAAGACAGGGGAGCTGAGCCTTGTAATCAATGTCCGGTTTGTTTAGATATCAATGATAATAAATCGCTAGACTTGGTAGAGATTGATGCTGCTTCTCAGACTAAAGTCGAGCAGACCAGGGATAATATTATTGCTGCTTCACGAGTGACTGCTTCTGCTGGACGAATCAAAATCTTCATCATTGATGAAGTACACATGTTATCGAGCGCATCATTCAACGCACTATTAAAGACTTTGGAAGAACCACCAGCTAAAGTTGTTTTTATTTTAGCGACCACCGAGATTCACAAAGTTCCAGAGACGATAGTTTCACGTTGTCAGAGATTTGATTTTCATCGTATTGGTATTAATGATCTAGTCAAGTGGATGGAACAGATTTGTCAGACTGAAAAACGTCAAGTCAAGAAAGATGTCTTGACAGCGATTGCTAAACAAGCAGAAGGAGGTGCACGTGATGCTCTGAGTTTACTGGGACAAGTCTTGTCTTTGGGTGATGAGGAGATCACTTTTGATCAGGCTTCATTGATTTTACCACGTTCAGACTTTGTCATTATTACTGAGTTGGTAGAACATCTGATCAACCAACAAGCAGATCAAGCAGTGACTTTGCTCAATAAATCTTTGACAGAAGGAGTTGATCTCAATCAATTGCTCAAAGATTTGATTGAGTATTTGCGCCAGTTATTATTACTGAAGATCATGGGCAATAAAGAGAAGATCATGATTGATATGGACAAGGATTCTTTGAAAGCTATTCACGAACAAAGTGAGAAAATATCAACTGAGCAGCTTATTTTTATTCTCGATACTTTGATTGCAAAGTGGCAACAAATAAAATTGTCTAGCTTACCACAATTACCGATCGAACTGGCCTTTATTATTATTTGTCAGGTAGAGGGTGTTGCTGACAAGGTTAACTTAACTCCAGTCAAACCAATGGCTGAAATTCAACCAGCAGTATCCAAGACAGTAGCAGCACCATTATCAGAAAGTGAAGAGAAGATTGTTGAACCAAAGGTGTTTTTAGAACCGGAACAGGAAGTATCTGCTGTTTCTAATGCAGCAACAGAGGTTAAAGACCAATCCTCCGTTAAAGCTTCGGAGGTCGGAGACCAATCCTCCGCTAAAGCTTCGGAGATCGGAGACCAGTCCTCCGCTAAAGCTTCGGAGGTCGGAGATAAAAAAGCTTTTAATAGTGACAAAGTTATCAAGCTTGATGATCTTAAAGACAAGTGGGATAGTATTTTAAAAGATTTAAAAGAACAAAATCATTCTTTAGCTGGGTTCATGAAAGTAGCGCGGGCAATTAAGCTGGAGAATAATGAATTTTTACTAGGTTTTCAATATAAATTTCATCTAGAAGTTTTGGAGGATTTGAATAAAAAGAAAATAATTGAAGAGGTGATTGGTGACAATTTAGGAGCAAAGATCGTAGTGAGGGGGATCATAGACGAGGATTATGAGAAGCGGGAGATGTGGGAAGTTAATGTTATTGAAGAACAACCAGAAGTAGTGATGGCATCAGCCGCTGTTTCTTCAGTTGATGTTGTTGATGACACAGTTGACGTGGTTAATGAGTTTTGATAGGCTTTTAAGAACAAAAGCGATCAGGTTGCTCGCAGAAACCTGGTGGCTAAAGATTTGATATTTGTAAATAACAATGATCAAGCACCAAAATACAAATACTAAACGGTTTGGATATTGAAATTTATAATTTGAGCTTTGTTTGTTATTTATCATTTGAACATTGGGTTTTTTAATCGGAGGTCGTCTAATGGTAGGACAGCTGGTTCTGGTCCAGCCAATTGGGGTTCGAGTCCCTGCCTCCGAACCAACGAATTAATACTATTTAATATACTAGCTAGTTAGTTTTAGAGAGCTGTGTTATAACGAGCAGGGATGAGAAGCCTGTCCTGAGGAGCGGAGCGACGTGAGGAAGTCCCCGTCTCCGAACCATCCTTCGTCGCTCATCTTTGATGAGCTATGAAGGATGG